>CAYLZA010000409.1:0-3794 GCA_964387575.1 uncultured Spirochaetales bacterium
AGAAGTCACGTCCGAAAATTTTGATACAGAAGTAAAAAACTCCGATGTCCCGGTACTCGCGGCTTTCTGGGCGGAATGGTGCATGCCGTGCAAGATGATTGCACCTGTATTGGAGGAGATAGCCGAAGAGTACGACGGAAAGCTCAAGATTGCAAAAATCGATGTGGACGGCGAGCCCGAGCTGGCGCAGAAGTTCAATGTGGTCAGTATCCCCACACTCATCCTGTTCAAGAACGGCGAAGTTGCAAATCAGCATATCGGAGCCGGATCGAAAGACATAATAGAGAAGATCTTTAAAGACCATATATAAACAGGCCCGCGCTGTCAGCGAGCCCGCCTTCAGCTTCTGCGACATCCACGTTCCCGCGCCCGTTGCATGCGCAGCAGATCATTGTGCCGGCTCTACGACCCATTCCGGGCGTTAATCCGGTACATACACGTCGGTGCAATTCGGTGCACCGAAGCTCGCCCCCCGGGTCGGAACGATGTACCAGTCCTCCGCTCGGTTCGAGTCCGGTACATCGAGCTTTCTGCACAGCGATCTCGTTGCCGTGGATCCTTCCGGATTAACCGCATCTTCGGGGCGGATCGATGCCCATTCGGCATCCCATTCGCCGGCTTCGTAGAGCGCAACCGCCCGGGCAAGCACATGTTTTGTCCCGAATCCGGCGTAACGCTCGTCGGAATCGGAGGTGCGATTACTGTACAGCACCCCGTCGATAATCGGACCGTTTGCAGTTCGGCAGACGGTTATTACGCCGTTGTTTCCTGACAACCCGTCACCTTCCTCGACCCAGAAATCTCTACCGGTAGGGGATGCGTCCAATCCTCCCGACGCGTTGATATCGTTAATCTCATTTATCTCCTCCCCGGTACCCTCCGGCTTGAAGTGTACGACAATGTATTCATCTTTCCCGACCTCAACTGATGGAAAAACGATCTGATTATCCCAATTCCCCGGCGTGCCCTCGAAAACCGTAACACCTGCGAGATTCCCTGCCGTTCGTGTGACGAGCTCGACACAGTCGGGATGATTTCCCGATCCTCTGACGGTGATCTCACTCAACAGCAGATCCGGGACATCCGGATTGAATCCATAGAGTTTTGTGATAAATTTCAGGCTGTTACCCGCGTTATCGCTGACGGTTCCAGAGACGTGGTATTCTCCACCAGGATCGAGGGGGTGTTTGAGCACGATGCGAACGACATTTTGCTCCGAATCGATTTTCTCGATATCCACCGGAGGTGTAATCCGGTATTCATCGAGTGAAGCAGAAACCTCTTCATGGAAACGAATTTCGATTTCTTCAGGTGCTACTGCATCGGAATATTTGAATATCGGAGGTTGAAGATCCGATGCTATGAGGGCACGCGGATCCGGTAGCGGTCCGCAAGCCGCAAGCGTCGCTGAAGTGGTACAGAATAGCAAAAACTTGATAAGGTAATTCATGTCGGCCTCCTCGTCGTGGATGTTCTTCATCTTTGTATACGGGCGGGAGTTCTCTGATGATTCAAATGACTGCGAAGGAGATGCATGAATGAGCGATACACCGTTATTCGAGAAATATGGCCACGTGGTTGATTCGGGGAAGGTGATTTTCGCCGAAAACCAGGTTGGAAACGTGATGTTTATCATTCAGGAGGGAAGCGTGCGGATCACAAAAACCATAGATGGAAAGCCACACATCCTTGCAGTGCTCGGTAAGGGAGATTTTTTCGGAGAGATGGCACTCGTTACCAATGTGAAGCGAACCGCCACAGCTACCGCAGTCGGAACCGTTAAGCTCCTCGCCTTCGACAGACGCGGTTTCATGAGCATGATAGAGAAAAACGCGAGAATCGCCCTGAACGTTATCGACAAGCTCTGTCGAAGGCTCCAGGCGGCGAATGCTCAGATACAGCATCTCGTTAAGCGAAATCAGAAAGGACTTATCGCGCTCAATCTCTACTACGCCTTCGTCGAAGGCGGTATGGAAAACGCATCGCTCGATGTGCACAAAACATCACGTGATGTTGCGTTGAATTTGGAAATCCCGCAGGAGGACGTGATGAGCTATCTACAGGAAGTGGAGCACCAGGGGATCGTAAAGGTCGATAAGGAATCGAACATCGTACAAGTCGTCGACAAAGCCGCATTGCAGGCGCTCGCCGAAATGGCCGGTGATTCTCACGGCCGCCCGGATAAGGCGGTTTGATCAATGTGCGGGTTAGTAGGATATTGCGGACCACGGCCGGCGTCGGAGATACTCCTCGAAGGATTGAAGAGACTCGAGTATCGGGGATACGACAGTGCTGGAATCTGTGTTCCCGAAGATACGGAGCTAAAGGTCATCAAAAAGTCGGGAAAAATCCGGGATTTGCGGGAAATCGTCCCGGAAGGACTCGAAGGAACGTTCGGTATCGGACACACCAGATGGGCCACCCACGGTGAGGTCAATGACCTCAATGCCCATCCGCACACGGACTGTTCCGAAAGGCTCGCGCTTGCTCACAACGGTATCATAGAAAATTACTCGGTCCTCAAGGAAAAGCTCGAGAGCGAGGGACACACCTTCCGCAGCTCCACCGACTCCGAGGTAATCGCACATCTCGTGGAATCGTTCTATGACGGCGATCTCGAACGGGCGATCAAGAAGGCTGCCCCGCTTTTGAAAGGAACCTACGGCATCGTATGTATGCACGCCGATCAACCGGGGCTCATCATCGGCGCGCGAAACGGTTCACCTCTGGTGCTCGGCGTGGCCGACGGAGAGATGTTTCTCGCCTCGGACGTCACCGCGATGATGGCGTATACACGACAGGTAATCTATCTCGATGATGGTGAAATCGTGACGATGACCGAGGATAGCTACTCGACGTCTGATCTTTCCGACCGTCCGATCGAAAAGACGATGGAGCATATCGGGTGGGAGCTCGAGGAGATAGAGAAGGGCGGGTATGCGACGTTCATGGAAAAGGAGATCTTCGAGCAACCGCAATCGATAGAGCGGGCGATCAGCGGCCGTCTCGACCGGGAGCTTGCTACCGGGCATTTGGGGGGATTGAATCTCACCAGTAAAGAGCTATTGAATATAGAACGGGTAAAAATCGTCGCCACCGGGACGTCGTACCATGCCGGGCTTGTCGCAACGTACGTCCTCGAAAATGTGTCACGGCTTCCCTGCGTGGCGGAGCTGTCCTCCGAGGTTCGATACCGGAATCCGGTTATCGAGCGAAACACGCTCTATTTCGTGGTGTCGCAATCCGGGGAAACCGCCGATACGTTGTACGCGCTGCGAGAGCTTCAGCGAAAAGGAGCAACGGTCCTCGGTATCTGCAACGTCGTAGGTTCGACGATTGCGCGCGAGACTGACGGGGGGGTGTACATTCACTCGGGACCCGAAATCGCGGTTGCGTCGACAAAAGCGTTCACTTCGCAGTTGGCGGTGTTGTATCTGTTTGCGCTACTCATGGGGCGCACACGGCATCTTTCGTTCGAAGAAGGCGACGAGTTCGTCACCGCCCTCGAGGCCGTTTCGGGCTTTGTTTCGCAGGTGCTCGATCAGAAGGATCACATCCACGATCTGGCAAAAAAATACGCCCATACACGTGATTTTCTCTTCCTCGGGCGAGGTGTGAATTATCCGGTTGCTCTCGAAGGTGCGCTCAAGCTCAAGGAGATATCATACATCCACGCCGAGGGATACAGTGCCGCGGAGATAAAGCATGGGCCGATAGCGCTCATTAATGAAGAAACACCGAGCATCTTCCTCGTTCCCGACGATCGACTACAGGACAAGGTCATCTCCAATATG
>CAYLZA010000410.1:0-3791 GCA_964387575.1 uncultured Spirochaetales bacterium
TATCGGCCACTACACAATCAAAGAGGTTCGCTTATAGCGTAATTAACTCAGTATCGTACTCGATGACCGCCATGTCCTCACCGAGGTGTGTGGCGTCAACGACAGTAATCTTCGAATAATCGAAACACTGCTCGACACGCGCGTTCTTTCGAGAGGAAATGAGCTTCTGCTCGAGAGCACCGACCATGAAACGAAGCGGATATTCCGGGGGCTTGTCGACGGATTGAAGCAACACATTCACGCGGGTCAAATCCCGGGTCCGGAGCTCATACGGGCGGAATATGACTCACTGACGAAGGAAACCACCGATGAGCGGGATTCGCTCCACTCAGAGCACATCGTGTTACCTACAGGAACAAAGGTGTTTCCGAGAAGCAGCCGCCAGGCCGCATATATTCGGGCAATGAATCAATTCGAGCTCGTATTCGGGGTAGGACCGGCCGGAACCGGCAAAACCTATCTCGCGGTAGCCCATGCACTGAGAGCAGTTCTCGAGCGAAGAAAACGGAGATTGATACTCACCAGACCGGTCGTAGAGGCGGGCGAAAATCTCGGTTATCTACCGGGTGATCTCGAGCAGAAAATCAGCCCGTATCTCAGACCGCTCTATGATGCTATGGATGCGTTTGTTTCGGTGGAAACGATAAATAGACTCGAAACAAATCGGGTTATCGAAATAGCACCGCTTGCGTATATGCGTGGCCGGAGCCTGAGCGATTGCTATGTTATTCTCGATGAAGCGCAGAATACGACCAAAGAGCAGATGAAGATGTTTCTCACCCGTCTCGGTGAAAACTCGACCGGCGTAATAACGGGAGATATTACCCAGATTGATCTTCCCAAGAAGAAGGAATCAGGACTCCTCAATGCGCTGGATCTACTTTCCGACATACGTGAAATCGAGATGATCCGTTTCGACTCGAGCGATGTCGTTCGAAATCCCCTTGTACGTAAAATCGTACATGCGTATGAAAGTGCAAATCCTTCGTAACCTGTCGCGTTATCTGTCGCGCGTAATGCGCCGGTCGAGACGGTCGCGACGTCTGGCGGTCGTTCTCGCGGTCACCTTCATCATACATGCGGTTCTGATACTGCTGACGTCACAGTTTTCGGCGATATTCAATCGAATCGATGTAAGTGATTTCGAGGTGGGGAAACCGGCGCCTCGTGATCTGTTTGTTGACAAGACCATAACCTATGTCGATGAAGAGGCAACCGGGCGTCGCGAAGAGGCGGTGGCACAGCTCGTGCCGCCGGTATTTATCAAAAATGATCAAATAACGGCCCGGGTGATGGACACGTATAGTCGGTTCGCAGGGATCGTGCTTTCCTCACGGGACGAAGCGACGACGGCGGAACGGCTCTATCTTCAAATACAGGCGCAAATTCCCGGTGTCGTCTCGCGGGAAATCGTTCGAATCCTGATCGAAACAGAAAACATGGCTTCGATCCTCTCTGAAGCGTCGACGGTGCTCGAAAATGCGCTCAATGCCGGTATCATCGATACCGGGGCGCCGGAGCCGTCTACGAGTACTGTTTCGATTAGGGAAGAGGAAGACGGAAGCACGACGACGGTTTCGGCCGACCGGATTATCCGAGCTGATAATGTACAGCAGCATGCGCGGTCGACTGCAGCGGATCGGGGTATTTCCGGGAAAGGCGGCGATGTCGTAGCACGGCTTGTTGCAACGTTCAGCGAAGTCAATATGTTTTACAATCGCGAGCTAACATCCGTCGCACGAAAAGAAGCTGTGTCGGAGGTAGAGCCGGTTGTTCGGAGCCTGGTAAAAGGCGAACGGATCATTCAGGAAGGATATATCGTTTCGAACGAGGACGCCCGGAAGATAGAAGCGATGGAGGCGTATTCGGTTTCCGTAAATGCGAGCCGTATTATCGGAACGGTATTATTCGTCGCATTTATCTTTCTGCTCGCTTATGTGTTGTTTTCGAAGCCGGTCGCGTATGAGCATCTCTCCGAGCGCGATATATTCCTGCTCTGTGCGATCAGTGTCGTGTATTCAGCTATCGTTTTTTTCGTGGTACGAATTGCCGCACTCCCCGATTATGCATCGGTCGCGCTTTTCCTGCCGACCGGGCTTGCGGCAATGCTCGCGGCAATACTCGTTCACCCGAAAACCGCAATATCGCTGTCGTTGCAGCTCTCTTTACTCCTGCTCGTTGCAACGAACTTCGATGCATATGCCACGATAATCGCATTCGCAACAGGTGTGGCGGCAACGATGGCGGTACGAGACGCAAAAAAGCGGATCGATCTCGTACGCGCGAGTCTCGTTCTCGCGGTGTTCGAGGTCGCGATTGCCCTTCTCGTCAGCGTTTTCCACAGCATCGAGCTCTCGTTTGCGCTTGCTTCGGGAGGATGGGCCTTTCTCAACGGATTTCTCACGGGAATTTTGAATCTCGGGATATTGCCGTTCCTCGAGCACATTCTCAATACTGCGACGCCGTTCAGGCTCATGGAGCTTTCGGATCTCAATTCCCCGATTTTGAAACGGATGCTCACGCTGGCACCGGGAACCTATGGGCATACGGTGATGGTCGCCAACCTTGCCGAATCTGCCTGTCGGGATATCGGTGCCGATCCGCTTCTTGCACGCGTCGGTGCGTACTATCACGATATCGGTAAGATAGATCAGGCAGAGTATTTTGTAGAAAATCAAACCAGTGAAAACAAACACAATGAGCTTAAACCGAGTCTTTCGGCGGCGGTCATCAAATCGCACGTAAAGATCGGCATCGAGAAGGGGAAGGAGCTCGGGCTACCGAAAGAAGTCATCGGAATAATCGCCGAGCACCACGGAAGCCAGCTCATCCACTATTTTTATGCACGGGCTCTCAACAAGGAAGGCACCGCCGGAAATGTCAGTGAAAAAGACTATTCGTACAGCGGTAATCCTCCGGTTTCGCGCGAAGCTGCGGTGGTAATGCTCGCCGATGCGGTCGAGGCGATTTCGAGAACACTCAAGAAACCGAACATAGCCAAGCTCGAGCGTTTCGTCTGGAAGACTATTGTGGAAAAATTCACAAATGAGCAGATGAGCAACTGCGAGCTTACGTTCAGTGACCTTGACATAATCAAAAAATCATTTGTACACATTTTAGCTGGACAGTTTCATTCGAGAATCAAGTATCCGGACTTAGAAGAAACAAAGAAGCAGAATCAGGGTGCATCCTGACGAATGTTCCCGTTGAATAGAGTGGAGATTAGTGAAAAACATATCGATCCCCCGCCGTGGAGGATCCGGCTCAAACGTTTCGTCGTGATCGTGCTGAAATACATGAACGTCAGACGCTGTACAATTTCCATTCTTCTCTGCAACGACGACTATATCAAGACATTGAATTCCACGTATCGAGAAAAAGACCAAGTTACCGATGTGTTGTCGTTTATTCAGCAGCAAAACGACGTGATCGGCGGTACAAAGCAGTCGGAGCCGAAAATTTCGATGAGGAACCGACAGTTGGGAGACATCGTGATTTCACTCGAACGAGCGGAAACACAAGCGGAGTCTTTCGGTGTTACGCTAAACGACGAAATCAAGCGTCTTTCCGTTCACGGTCTTTTGCATCTGCTGGGGATGGATCATGACGATGAGGACGAAAACGATTCGATGATTGGTGTGCAGGAATCTATTTTGGAGAAGTATTCAGAGGTACGAGTAGTGTGAAAAGGACGAGTTTTATTGATCGATTATTAGGTCGCGCAGGAAAAGAGGGCGAAGATCTGAGCGAGCTCGACCTGCAGGGGCGGGAAATGGTCAAAGGGATCCTTC
>CAYLZA010000411.1:0-3783 GCA_964387575.1 uncultured Spirochaetales bacterium
CGTGATTTCACCATTAATTCCATCGCTGCCGCACTTCCCTCGGGCAGGACATTCGATCCGAATAACGGACGTGATGACCTGAAACGATCCTTAATCAAATCGATTGGCGATCCGGTTGCCCGGCTGTCGGAAGACGGATTACGACTACTCAGAGCATGCAGATTTGCCTCTCAGCTCGAGTTTTCGGTTGAAGAACGGACACGCGAAGCCATCGTTCAATGCGCGGATCGTCTGGATTTGATCTCCGCCGAGCGGATTCGGGACGAAATCGTAAAAATGCTGACAACACCGCATCCATCGATCGGTTTGCGTCTTATGGCCGAAACGATGTTGCTCCGTCGGGTTCTGCCGGAGCTCGATGCATGTCGCGGCGTTGAGCAGAAAGGGCTGCATCAGTTCGATGTTTTTACGCATTCGCTCATAGCATGCGACGCCGCACCGAAAGATGATCTTTCGGTGCGGCTTGCCGCGCTGTTTCATGACATCGGGAAACCGGAAGCAAAAAAGACGATCGAATCGGGCGAAATCGTTTTTTACGGGCACGAGGATATTTCAGAAAGATTGACGATCGGGATCATGAGGCGTCTGCGATTCTCGCGTGCGATCGAGCGGGAAGTCTGCGCACTCGTGCGTAACCACATGTTCAACTATACAAAGGAGTGGAGCGATTCGGCGGTCAGACGATTTCTCAAACGCGTCGGAAGCGAGAACGTGGATAAGCTTTTTTCGTTGCGACGTGCGGATAGCACCGCTATCGACGGAAAACCGACCGACGGACGAGCGCTCGACGAGCTGAGTCGACATATTCAGGTGGTCCTCTCCGAATCAAACGCTCTCGGGTATCGTGATCTCGACGTTGACGGAAATCAGCTTGCCGAAGACGCAGGTATACCGAAAGGTCCCGAAATGGGTATCGTATTTGATTTTTTGCTCGAGGCGGTACTGGACGACCCGAAGCTCAACGAACGCGAGAAGCTTCTCGAAATGGCAAAACGATTCTATGAATCACGTATCCGGCGCAGTGGGTAGCCGCTACGATTTTGTTTTGCTTTTTCGTCGTGAATGGCTCTGACTACTTCCGTTCTTTTTCTTCTGATTGCTCAGCTGTTTGAACGCGATCCCGGCCGCCGCCTGTTCAGCTTCTTTTTTATTCTTCCCTTTTCCGGGTCCGTATTCACGCCCCTCGACGGATACATTGATCCAAAAGGTACGATCGTGATCGGGACCCGTTTTTTGGGCCAAGGTATATTTCGGATAACTTTTATACCGTTTCTGAACAAGTTCCTGTAACAGGGTCTTGTAGTCTTTCTCATGACGATCCTCGAGCACCTTATTGATTTCAGGGACGATGATGTCGAGAATGAACTTCCTGGCATCTTTGAAGCCGGAGTCCAGATAGTACGCACCGAAAATCGCTTCCATACAATCCGCAATAATTGCGCGTTTCGAACGGCCGCCGGAGTATTCTTCGCCACGACCAATGAGAATGAAGTTTTCTATTCGCAGCTGTTTCCCAACGGCCTCGAGACTTGCTTCGCTTACAACGAACGACTTGACTCGGGCTAATTCGCCCTCGGATTTACCCGGTAGCTTCATGTACAAATACTCACACACTACGAGCCCGAGAACACTATCACCGAGAAACTCGAGTTTTTCGTTATTGTCTACCGATCCGTCCGATTCGTTTGCGTAAGACCGATGAGAAAAAGCAAGGTTCAGAAATTCAAGATTTCTGAACCTTATGTTTGCGTGATCTTCAAAGAGGCGAAGCTCCCTCTTCCGTTCCTTAGAAACCGGAGGAGAGGTCTCCACCTCTATTTGTTGTGAAAACAACACGTGCGGTTATTTCACCTGTGTTTTGATGAATTCGACCGCGTCACCCACTGTTTCAAATTCATTGGCTTTTTCGTCCGGGATACTGATTCCCATCTCTTCCTCTATCGCATACACGAGCTCGTATGTGTCAAGACTATCGGCGCCAAGATCCTGTCGAAAGGAGGATTCGAGTGCAATCTTATCCTCTTCTACTTCAAGTTTTTCAGCGATAATCTTTTTCATCTTATCGAACAGATCATCCATCTTGCTCTCCTTTCCTGTTTTTTAAGCCATCTCTTCCGGCTCTATAACCAAATTTCCTTTGTAGTGGCCACATTTCGGGCACACTCTGTGCGGTAGTACTTTGTTTCCGCAATTTCCACACGATACCAGACTCGGTGCGCTCAATTTCATATTGATCGAGCGTCGCCGTCTCGTTCGCGCTTTCGACGCTTTATTTTTCGGTACAGCCATGAGTTACCCTCACGTTTTTATCGGTCAACAGAACATAAACCAAGCGTTTCGTAATGTCAAGCGTCGTTCAATCGCTTCTTCAGCGCTACAGCCACGCTTTTCGGCACCATCGCCGAGATATCTCCTCCGAGCAGAGCGATTTCCTTTATCGCCGAGGAGCGTAGCACGAAATACTGTGGATCGGTAGGCAGAAAAATCGTTTCGATTTCAGGACTCAACGATTTGTTTGTCATAGCAAGCTCGAACTCATATCCGAAATCAGCTAAGGCACGAACTCCTCTTACGATAACCCTCGCACCGACTTCTCTCAGATACTCGACAATGAGTTTGTCCCAGAGGTGGAGCTCGACGTTATCGTAGTCCGACACGAGCTCCTGCATCATTGTATACCGTTCTTCTCCCGAAAACAGAAACCCTTTGTGAACGTTGACAGCTATGACCACGTGAAGTGAGTCAAAGATCCGCGCTGCCCGGCGGATCAAATTCAGATGTCCATTCGTCGGGGGATCGAATGATCCGGGCAAAACTGCAATTAACATGCCCGCCATATTAGACGGAGCGTATGTCGGCGTCAACGCCGCAATACGCGGACCTATCGGTTCCCAATGTGGTTATACGAACCTCAATCGCCGGGAAACGGCTTTTTGCTGGATACAGACACCAAGCAATTCAACATCTGATAGCCGGATTTTGAATTCCTTTGCGTGTACCGGCGGCTACTATCCGTAAAAAAAGGTAGAATCCGTGGGAGTCAAGGAAATCGTTTTGACAATTGTCGCATCAATGGATAGACTGAGATTCGGTGACATGAAAAAATTATTATTTGTGTGTATTGTCGGTGTTCTTTTTTTGTCATTTCTCACATCCGCGTGCACCACGCAGGCTGTGCAATCGGAAGAGGAGCCACAAGTCGTCGAACAACCAGCGGAAGAAGATTCTGAACCCTCTCCTGAGCATGAGCCCGAGCCTGAACCTGAGCCTGAACCTGAACCTGAACCTGAACCTGAACCCGAACCTGAACCTGAACCCGAACCTGAACCTGAACCTGAACCTGAAAAAGAATTTACCGTATCCGACGAGGTATACAATGAAACCTTCGACAAGGTCAGGAATCTGATCTCCGACTTAAACGAAGTTATCAAATCCGAGGACTACGAAAAGTGGCTCGAGCATCTGACCGATGATTACAAAGAGTATTTTTCGGATCCCGAAGTGCTCAGCGAAGCCTCGGAGCAACCGCTTCTCCAGAAATACGACATTTCGTTACGTTCGCTCAGGGATTATTTTCGATATGTAGTAGTTCCGAGTCGATCGAATGCACGGCTCGATGATCTTGTTTTTATTGACAACACCCATGTCAAAGCTATTATGATTATTAATGATCAGAGAACGATTTTATATCAGCTTGAAAAAAACAACGCTGAATGGAAGATTGGCCTTGAACCCGATACAAAAGCCGAGGCGGAGTAGGAAAATGAAAAGGATCGTAATTAC
>CAYLZA010000412.1:0-3774 GCA_964387575.1 uncultured Spirochaetales bacterium
TGTGTTCGGTACCGGTGGTTCCTCTCCCGTACTGATTGATCTCAAGTGGGGTGGACGGAATTCCAAGCGGCAAGAAATTGAAGACGGTATTGATATGCAGCTTGCAATCTATGCGCTGCTGGCCGGTGTAGTCGAGGAAAACGTAAGCGCAGCATACGTGATTGCGAATAGAGATGTCGCAATCACTCATCCCGATTCCGCCTTTACAAATCTCGTTATACCGGATCAGGCTGTCCCGGCATCACAGGTGTTTCCCGTCCTGCTCGAATCCGTGGAAGAAAACGCGAAATACCGGTACGAACAGCTCGCTGAAGGAACGGTGATGCTTTCACCCGAGGATAGTGAAGAGACACTACCGAATACGAAGATAGCCCTCCCCGAAGAAGATCATCGCTTCGATGAGTTTGTACATCTGCTCGGATGGAAAGAAGCATGAGCACTGATTCGAGCAATATCCGGGTTATCACCGCCGGTGCAGGAAGCGGAAAGACGTATCGCATTACCGAAGAAATCTCTCGCGCGATAATCGAGGACAATACAGAACCTCGGCGAATAATCGCCACCACGTTTACACGCAAAGCCGCTTCGGAATTGGGCAGCAGGATTGTCGGTCGGCTTACCGCAGAAGGGAGATTGGCGGAAGCGCGATCGTTAGGCTCGGCGATGATCGGGACCGTACACAGTGTGTGCGGAAGGCTGCTACGCAGGTACTGCTATGAAGCCGGTATGTCCCCTGAGCTCAATGTGCTTTCCGAGGTCGAATCGAAGATTCTCATCTCGCAGGTTATCGGAGAGGCGGCTACCTCTGATGATATTTTGCGACTTGCCGGGCTCTCTACCGTTTTCGGCTACGACGCAAGCACCTACACAGGCGGTTACGAGCACGATTGGCATGATGACGTGAGGGATATTATCGCCTATGCGCGATCGAACAACATTTCTCCGAAAGCGATAACGGAGCACGCCGAGCAGTCCGTCGAGGAAATGATCAGAATGCTTCCTGATGCGAATCTCGAATATCGGAGCTTTAAGGATACACTCGAGGAAGAGATTGAAAAAGCGATTTCGCTTATTCCCGCCGAGGATACCACGAAAGTTACAGCGGGGACGCGAGAGCTCTTGTTTCGAATGCTCCGCCGCATTCAGCAAAGCCGCACGATATCGTGGAGGGATATCGACAAGCTTTGCTCGCTCAATTCGGGCGCCAAGAGCAGAGATGCCGTCGAAGCGCTCCGGGCTCACGCGTCCGAATATGTAAGAACATATGAATATCACCACGATATTTCCGACTACATCCGAACGGTAAGCAGCGTTGCGGCAAAGACGCTGGAGCTGTTCGTGCGCAGAAAACGCGAGACGGGCGTCCTGGATTACGTCGACCAGGAGGCGGACTTTCTGAGTGCACTGGAAAATCGGGATTTGCAGGCACGGCTGCGGGATGAGTTCTCGTTACTGGTAGTAGACGAGTTTCAGGATACGAGTCCGGTTCAGCTTGCCATTTTCATGAAGATAGCCGAGCTCGAGATACGCACTGTGTGGGTCGGAGATATGAAGCAGAGCATCTACGCATTCCGCGACGCGGATCCGGAGCTGATGAATACGGTAATCCGGGCAATGCCGGATGAATACAGGGAAGACACGCTTGGATATTCCTATAGAAGCAGACCTTCACTGGTTTCCTTTTCAAACGCGCTTTTCGGCCCCGCCTTCGAGACGGTTATGCCCGGGGTTCCTGTTACCCTGCAGCCGAAACGGGAAGAATTATCGTCGGGAAATACCGCCGTTCGCTTCTGGAGTTTTCGCTACGAAAAGGATTATAGAAAGATCGATGATTATCATGCTGCCGTGGCTGCGGGAATACAGGAGCTCGTCGAAAATGAAACCCCGGTAGATGATGACTCAGGCACCGAACGAGCTGTCAGATACGGCGATATCGCCGTTCTCTGCAGAACCAGGAAACACGCACAATCGATATCGAATGCTCTGCGCGGTGCCAACATACCTGTAAGTATGGAACGTCCCGGTCTCCTGGCTTCTCCGGAAGGAATCATTATTTCTGCCGCATTACGCTATCTCGCAGACCCCTCCGATACGCTCGCCGTTGCCGAGATACGTATGCTGAGCGATGATGATCCCGATGTTGCCGCACTCGTTACCGAGCGAATCGAGCTTGTCAAAAATGATAGTGACACATCATGGAGTTTTGACAACGAAGTCATCGCTACCCTGGATGAGCTTCGCACTACCCTGCCCGAGTTGAGCATCAGTGCAATCGTCGATACCGTAATCGCCCGTCTCAACATACCCAGACTCATAGGTCGGTTTGGTGATGAACAGAAGGTTTATGCGAATCTCGAAAAACTCCGCAGCCTTGTTGATGAATACACGCAATCTGCTTCCGGAAACAATCTCGGTTCCGATCCGTCGGGCTTCGTAAACTTTCTCGATCATCTTGCCGAGGAGGAGACGGACAATCAATCGGTTACCAAGAGTCGGGACGCGGTAAACGTACTCACCTATCACGGAGCAAAAGGACTCGAGTGGCCCCTCGTCGTATGTATGGATCTGGATACATCGTTTGACGTTCCCAAGTTCACCATTGAGATGCGAAACCGCAGCTCGGAATTCTCACCGTATGAACCGTTGGCCGGCCGCAGCATACGATTCTGGCCGGACCCGGGCACCGGAAACGAAAGTCCCTTGACAACCGAAATCAAAAATTCCTCGATCTACGAAGAGCGGCAGACGGCGGATTTTGCCGAGAATTGCCGTCTTCTCTACGTCGGATTTACCAGAGCACGGGACTATCTCATTCTTCCTTTTCAGAGAAAAGCGAAAGGAGAACAAAAACTGATCTGGCTCGAAGCCGTTTACGGCGCAGGAGGTGAGAGGAGCCTCGAGGTGCCGGATATCGACGGAGAGTACGGTGATCTTTTCGCCGGGGAAGAGGCACGTGCGGCGGCCGAAGCGGCCAAAGTCGTGTGCAGGAGCTGCAGCGACAGACCTCACGTTCGACCCGCAAAGGAGCGGGTCTCAGTTGTCACGTCTAACAGAGGAGTAGCGGAGTTCGTTCCGTATCGTATTGTAGCATCCCGTGCCGAAAGCAAAGCGGAATATGCAAAACCGGGCGACGCAAAAAGCAACGCGCACCATAGGTGCCGGATTTTCGACTACGCGGAGCCGATAGAGCTGTCTTCGGTAGATAATCCGTCGGCCCTCGGCGAAGCGGTGCATACGGTACTGTTGCTTACTGTTGGACGCAATTCGGTGCCCGAGGAAACTGAAGTCGATGCCGTATTGTCTCATTTTGATTTGATGGATCTCATAGGAGCGCGCGTTTTGATGCGACGCGCGGGTGAGTTTCTCAATTGGCTCAATAATACATGGCCCGGAGCTTCGTATGATCTGGAAACATCCGGGTATATGAAAGAACACGATCGACTGGTGAGTGCCCGGATTGATGTTCTCGCGGAAACCGAAAATGAAATCGTCATCATCGATCACAAGACAATTATGGATATCATCAACGTTGAAGAAGCTGTTCTTGATTACGTGCCGCAGCTGTCTTTATATCGAAAAGTCGTACAGAACGCCAAAAGCGAAAAGCAGATACGCACTATGGTTCACCTGCCCGTGCAGGGGAAGATTGTATCGCATTTTCTTGAAGCCGAAAACAACGAGAAATCACACTAAAGCTGAAGCCGCGTCCTTAGGGCGCAGTTTCCGTTTGCGGCTGTGCCTTTCATGGTTTGTCCGGTTTTCCGCGGCTTCAGC
>CAYLZA010000413.1:0-3768 GCA_964387575.1 uncultured Spirochaetales bacterium
CACCTGATCGGAAAAACAAGCATTATTTTCGTCTTTTCTTTTAATTATCTGTATAACAAAGATTTATTATTTGAGATCAATGCGGAGTACGAGCACGCTTGGCACGCTCCATGCAAGCTAACCGACGGAGTGTATCATGCAAAAAAATGCGTCGATTAACGAAAGGTCTTCCGTTACAGCGTACTACGAACAGATTCGGGGAAAAGCATTGCTCAACCGTGACGAGGAAATCGGACTCTCCCGGCAAATCAAAGCCGGAAACGAAACAGCGCGTAATGCGCTCGTCGAAGCGAATCTCAAACTCGTGGTAAAAATTGCCCGAACATATCGTACGGCCGACGTACCCTTCGCGGATCTCGTTCAGGAAGGGAATATCGGTCTCGTCCAGGCGGCAAATCGATTCGACTACACGAAACAGGTGCGTTTTTCCACGTACGCCGCACTCTGGATCAAGCAGGCGATAAATCGATATCTCAACGACAAGTCTCGAACGATAACGCTTCCTCACCGTAAATCGGCACGACTGAAACAGATAAAACAAGCGCAGGAAATACTCAGACACGATCTTTACCGGGAACCGACGATAAGCGATATCGCGGAGTATCTCAACGAGAGTACCGATGAAATAAAGCGATATTTCCTTTTCGATTTTTCTACGTGCTCGCTCGAATCATCTGAATCGGACGATGCAGTCGATGTTCTCGCTTCCTGGCAGGACAAAACGTACGATCCGGAAGAAGCCCTTATGAAATCGGCCGTCCGGGATGAAACAAAAAAGCGGCTAAAAAAGCTGATGGATATCGAACGGAAAGTTCTCATTCATCGATTCGCTCTCCACGGTGGTAAACGCACGACACTCAGAGAGCTGGCGGGAGAGCTCGGACTCTCTCCTGAAACTGTCCGTCTTATCGAAAAACGGGCGATGGGAAAAATCCGTCGGGACGCGCCGGATCTCGGGCGATATGTTATGAATTGATACGTCACACAATCTGTGGTATACACCGTCCGTTGAGCACTTCCCGGCTCATACGGAGTACACGGTATGCATCTTCAAAAACCGGAACGCATCATATCTCTCCGTACGGCAGTTTTTGCATTCATTTTCGCCTTTGCTCAGACCGCCGTAAATGCCGAGAACATTACCGATTATAGCCGTTGGAACGATCTCGATTATACGATCGCCGACGACCGAAGTATGGCGTTCACCGAAATGCAGTACGATCATGCTATGAGCGACAGCGTATATGCGATGGCCGTATTCGAAGACGGCCGCGTATTTATGTTCAGTCTGTTTCACTATGATGCGCTGTTATTCGATTCGTGGGGAGTGTACATGCTCCTCGCCGAACCCGACGGAGCAACACATTGGAAAACCGAACGGTTACGAAAAAAAACGCTCGCTGTCTCACACGAAACGCTTTCGGTATCGACCGGCGATAACACCGTTACCGGCGGAGGAAGGTACTATCGCATTCGGTGGCACATCGAAAACATGGCGGTTGATCTTACATATCGAAATATTCTCGATCCGTGGATGCCGGACGACGGTACGGACGTGCTTTCCGAAGACGGTACCGTATTTCAAACCCGTTCGGTCTTTACTCCGTGGGCTGAGGTGACCGGGACGATCACGATTGAAGATCGTACCTTTCGGGTCTCCGGCGAGGGAATGGCGGAAAAAACGATCATCGTAAACCGGCTCAGCCGTTTCAATCCAGAGCTCCTGTCGATGCGCGTATTCGGCGTCACCCGGGAGGTTCTGAACCGCACTCCGGGACCGGCGAATTTTCATATCGGACTTCTCGACTCCACGGCTCATCCGTCGTACGGCTCACAGCGAATCCCGAGGTTGTTTACGGTCGGAGATAGTACGTGGCTTTTTGCGACAGGAGATTACGAAATCGATATAACGCAGACCCGCCTTTCCGAGAACGGGCCGTACGAATACCCGACGGTCTTTTCACTCGAAGCCCACGCTCAGGGATACACACTGTCGGGGGAATATAGAGTGGAACGATTGTTCAATATAACGGATATAATCGACGAAGTTCCCGGCTGGCTGCGCCCGCTCATTCTCATCTTTATCAATAGACCGGTATATTTTCGATGTCTCGGCTTTTTTGACGGCACCCTTACATCGCCGGATGGAACGACCGAACCGTTTCTGCTTTATGGTCCTTACGAGTATGTCATCGTACGGTGAAAACGAATATCTGCCCGGAAGAGGACTTGAACCTCCACGGCCTCACGGCCACTAGACCCTGAACCTAGCGTGTCTACCAATTTCACCATCCGGGCGACACGACGAATGGTATCCACAACCTGTGCCGATGTCAATATTCCGGCTGGACAGCTGTTGGTAAGCCGACTTGCGGCAACCGTGGATGGCTCGGTAGTATGTGGTGATTTGGAGGAGGGCTCGTGGCACGATTCGACTCGTACAAATTTCCGCTTACGGTAGTCATGAAGCACTTGATCACGAGGAAATCCCGGCCGATTATCGTCGAATACGGACCAGGGGAATCGTCGATGCTCATGACCGGGATCGCACCTGAAGCTACCGTTCTTTCGATAGAGCACAAACGTGAGTGGTATGAGCATTACCGATTGATGTTCGCCGAACGCGGGCTGACCAATATCGATTTGAAATACATACCCGATCTCGGTGAGTATCCTGGAATTCCTTTGCGGGATTATTCACCGGGAACCGTAGATCTTGTTTATATAGATGGTCGTCGAAGGATACGGTGTTTGTTTGCGGCGCGACGACTCATTTCGCACGACGGGATCGTCGTACTTCACGACGGGGAACGGCTTCATTACGGGATTGGATACTGGGGCTGGAAAAAAGCAAAAAAGATCTCTTTCGGCTCTCTCGTCGAAAAAACGCTCGTTTTCGTACAAAACGAGAATGACAAACGCTCAATAGGCGATCGAGGTTTTCATAGCCATTTTGGGAATTACGCGCTGCGGGACAGATAGTATTGATACACTTCATAAGAAACGGGGAGGTTTGCGCCTCCCCGTTCTACTGTAATTCCGATACAACTACCGGTCGTCGTCGTATCTGTTTCTGTTGTCCTTCAAATATCGAATCGCCTTGTTAACAATCCGGTCTATCTGCGGTTTGAAGAAATATCCAAGGGCAACACCTACAATTAGCCAGAAAAACATATCTCCACTCCTCTTATCTATATGATACCAAATCGTGGGTCATCGACGCCATACTCCGGGTGCGATTTCAACAATGGGTCAAATGGGAGGGCAGAACGAGCTATTCGTTCGCGTCCTCATCGACAATATCAACTTTGATACCGTCTTCGGATGCAGGGCTTTCCTTGCTCGGTATCGTAACTCGGAGCAAGCCGTTCTTGAAAACCGCTTTTGCGTTTTCCTGATCGAACTTGTCCTTTGGAGCAAAGTACTTCTGATCGCGAATTTCCTTCATCTTCAGACGCCGTTTGAAGTACCGTCGTTCTTCATCGGTCTGTTCTTCGGGAACGCCGACCGAGAGCACCATGTAGTCTCCCTGGAATTGCAGATCGATATTCGACTGATCAAATCCGGCAAGCGCAAACTCGAAGACCAGCGTTTTGTCTTTTTTTATGAACACATTTGCCGGTGGATACGAGTACCGTGGATAGAAATCCACGTTTTCGTTCCATGCAAAATCCTCACCTTTATGTGAAAAGGAGAATCCCTTTTTGAATGCATCTCCAAAGCTCTGCGTCGCCTCGAAAATTTCGTCCATAATTTGACCCAGATCTA
>CAYLZA010000414.1:0-3763 GCA_964387575.1 uncultured Spirochaetales bacterium
CGAGGGAACGGTGAAGTATCGACTCTACAGACTCCGATATTTACTGAAAAGGTTTATTACGAGGCCGGACGCGTCGGCGAAACCTAACGGTATTCGCTCCGATCTTTCGGTAACGTAAGAGGCCGGCCGGGGGTACCGCTCGAAACTGATAAAGAAATCTGCGTGAGGTCGTTACCGGTAGTAGCGCCTGTCGCGCGGAATGTCAGATCGAGAGACCGAGATTTTTCCGTGCACCGGTGCACGGGACGCAGTCGGGATCCGTGCGTAGCAGAGCGTCAGGGTTTTCGCGGATTGTTTCAACCACACGCCGGACAATATCCGCACCTCGAATCAACTTACATAGTGCTCCGCCGATGCGATGATCGCTGATCTCACGGTTGATACGCAGCGGCAGCTCAGCTGCTTCGAATCCGGCGCTGCACGATGGTGATGTGTCGAGTTGATGATCGATTATTCTCCCGTCCTGTCTACGTACGCGCACCACGGGAAGCGGATCGAACCGCGATACCTTAGGAGCTCCGGCATGCTCTTCAGCCACGTGTATCATCGAGTTTGTCGTCTGCGGGACCCCGAGCAGTAATATTTTGCCGCCTTCGGAGGCAATGCGATCGAGCGGACTTCCAACACCGAATGTGCGGTGCTCGAGATGCCCCTTCGTAAGGCGAACCGCCTCAGGTCCAATGACGGCAATCGAGTGTGTCGGATGAAGACTACGAACCGCTCCTTTCCATTGTCTACCTACCTCGTTCAAAATCCCTGTTTTGCACGGGGTTTGCGAGGGATCGAAACACGAATCGAAGGCGTACCGCGCGTAGCTGAACGTCGGTAATACAAGATTTCCGCCGGAGCCGAGCACATCGAGCAGTGCATCGATGACCGTATCCGCCCCGCCGTCCGAGCCATCCCAATTTTTGAGTCGGGGTGCGATGCACCGGCATCCGTGATAGAGTAGGATCGACACTAGGTTCACCAGGAGACACACATGCGAATACTCTACCTCGATCTCGACACGACGCGGCCCGATCATCTCGGGTGTTACGGATATAATCGCGAAACCTCACCAAACATCGATCGAATAGCCGCCGAGGGGATGCGGTTCGACAATTACTTCTGCTCGGATGCGCCGTGTTTGCCGTCGCGCACTGCACTGACGACGGGTATGTTCGGGATTCACACGGGCGTTGTCGGTCACGGAGGTACGGCGGCAGATATCCGGATCGAGGGGGCGGAGCGCTCCTTTCGTGATCGACTCTGGAACGAAACATTAGCAGGGGTGTTCAGAACCGCTGGATTGAAAACTGCGCTCATAAGCCCGTTTGCCGAGCGGCACACCACCTGGAGTTTTTATGCGGGTTTTACCGAGATGTACAACACCGGTAAAGGCGGGATCGAGTCGGCCGAGAACGTCACGCCGGTGGCGCTCGATTGGATCGAGCGTAATGCAGCTGAGGACGACTGGTTTCTTCATGTAAATTACTGGGACCCGCATACGCCGTATCGTGCTCCTTCCGAGTTCGGTAACCCCTTCGCCGACGATCCGCTTCCCGAATGGATGACCCCGGAATTGCTCGAAGCGCATTGCAATCTCGCCGGACCGCACACCGCACAGGACTTCGGCATGTATAACAACCAGGAAAATCCGGATTTTCCACGCCAGCCCGGAGAAATCCGTGGTATAAAAGGATTCAGACGAATGATAGACGGCTATGACTGCGGCGTTCGGTACATGGATGGTCACATCGGAAATCTGCTCGAAGCGCTCGAGAGAAAAGGAGTACTCGACGATCTGGTCATCATAGTAAGCGCCGATCACGGGGAGAATCTCGGAGAGCTCGGATTGTACGGCGAGCACGGCACTGCGGATCTGATAACCTGTCGTATACCGATGATCGTTCGCTGGCCCGGCCGATCGTCGGCAGGAACGACGGACATCGGTCTGCGGTACAATCTCGATCTCGTACCGACTATCGCCGACATGCTCGGTGTGGATTATTCGGATCGATGGGATGGGATGAGCTTTGCTTCGTCGCTCGGAGGTGGCTCCGGCGCAGCTTCACGGGGTGGCGCGCGGACCAGCTCCAGCGGCGAGCCCGGCGGTCAGACAAATGGGGGCACCCAAACCGGACACGACTATCTCGTCATCAGCCAGTGCGCACATGTGGCGCAGCGCGGAGTCGTGTTCGACGATTCCCTTTACATCCGGACTTATCACGACGGTTTCCACCCGTACTTCGATGAGGAGATGCTTTTTGATCTCGTCAATGACCCGCATGAGACGAGAAATATCGCCGGTTCGGAGCCCGAAAAATGCGCGCGTGCCGCCTCGTATCTGAGCTCCTGGCACGACAGGATGATGGCAACCATGCCGTTTCCTGATGCTGTCGATCCCTTGTGGAGGGTATTGCACGAAAAAGGACCGTTTCACGCGTGGGCCGAAAACATAAAGGCCAACGATTATCTCAACCGGCTCCGCGAGACCGGTCGCGAGGAAGGGCTAGAGAAACTACTCGAGCGGCATCCGGAATTGCGGGACGTGTAGAAGCGTCCTGTACAGATCGGATAGATGGATAAAGATATCGCGGAGGCGGACATCGGCGAATGGCCACCCGAGCGTCGATAGCCGCTAACGTACTATCTCGGATTCATGAGGACCCGCTGATAGATCAACACGTTTGGGTTGTAGGCGCCGGGATATTCGATCTTGCTGCCGGTGCCGTAATCTCCCTCGAGCACCAGCTTTCCGTCTTTATGTGCAATAACGACGGACCGAAACTCCGGGACAAATCCGGATTTTGAAAACCTCAGATCCACACGAAAGCTCCGCCCTTCCGACAACGAGCGATACCGGTAGGCGGGTTCTGCGATATCATTCACTTCCCGGTGGAATGCGGAAGAGCTTCCTATGAAGAGCCATGCCGAGTAATAGTCATCGCCCCAAACGTTCACGCTCAGACGGCGCCACGTTTTTTTTACGTCTTTGGACCGTACCGAAAAGCGCTCATAGTCATTCATTCCTGGAAGCTTGATATCAATTGCCACCCCGTCGAGTGGTGAGAAGGTCTCTCCGTTTTCAATTAAAAAGAGTATTTCGATTTCGTTAATCATTCGGATTTGGTCTGCGTATGCCGTTACGGCGATAATTACGATGCAGACCAGAGCGGCTAAATAGCGTTTTCTCATACTCATGTTAATCTCTTTTTTCCCGCGTAATACGCCTGAAAGCACGGACGCGTAGTTTTTCGCTCTTATCGGCGAGACCATGCTCTCCGACACTAGCATCTTCATGCAAAGGTGCGTCCAAATTTAGGTAGTAGCCGCGTCCGCTCGACTCCAACCAAGTCCAGTAATAACTATGTGTGCCTCTTCCGATTCCAAATGCCGTTTCGGAGCCACATGTGCGACAGTAAACTTCAGTATTAAAATTTCCTTTACCCTTTATTCGATTTCGTAAAATGTCGTATAACTGTGCAATCTCAGGCAAAAACCAGTCGTCGTATCCGTTCAATACGAGCCTGTCACACATCCGCTTCGCCTCGGTCCATGTATAGGCGCCTTGGTCCGTCGGAGCCATTATGGTGCCATTTCCTGAGCTGTTTATCCGGACTACGATTCCGCCTCCGTAACGATCGCCCGGTTCAGGCAGTTCTTCCAAACGGTAGGTGTAACGTTCTTCCGAGTCCCCATCGATATTGATCGTTTCACGTTCCGGGAAATAATCATCTTTTCTAATGGAAACCGAATGCTCGCCCTTTTTGATCTCGAC
>CAYLZA010000415.1:0-3746 GCA_964387575.1 uncultured Spirochaetales bacterium
TCGAGTGGCCGGAGAAAAAGTTCACGTTACGTGATGCACAGGAAGAATTAGGAGCCGAGCTTGTGGGGGACGAGTTGATGAGCCGGTACGGCGGATGGCCGATGTATTCGAAGTTCTTCGATTTCGGTGAGCCACTTTTTCATCACCTGCACCTGGACTTCACTGCGGCCGAACGGGTAGGAGCGCTTGGAAAGCCGGAAGCGTATTATTTCCCGCTGCAGCTCAACAATCATCTCGGAACATTTCCGGCGACTTATTTCGGATTCGATCCTGATGTGACGAAGACGCAGGTCGGAGAACGGCTTGCTGAGTATACGACCGGTGATAACCGTATTACGGAACTGTCTAGAGCCTACCGAATCCGGTTGGGATCCGGCTGGTATACCCCGCCGGGGGTCGCGCATGCTCCGGGATCGGTGCTCACGTATGAACCGCAGTGGAATGCGGACGTAAACTCTGTTTACGAAAATATCGCCGCCGGCGAGGTCTATCCGTATGAATTCCTTGTCGAAAATTGTCCTCAGGATAAGAAGCTAAATCTGGACTATATACTATCGTTGATGGATTGGGAAAAGAACATCGATCCTCACTATGCAAAACACTATGCACGACCGCCCGTAGATTGTCCGCATTCCGACGACCGTCATCAGGAAAAATGGATCAGCTACGCCAATCCGTACATCGGCGCCAAAGAACTCACGATCTTCCCCGGACAGACGGCAATCATCAAAGACGGGGCTGCCTACGGGTGTATTGTAATTCAGGGACACGGAACTTTCGGCGGGTTTCGGTGTGAGGCCGCCGGAATGCTTCGATTCGGTCAACTCACGAGCGATGAGTACTTCGTTAGTGAACAGGCGGCAAAGGCCGGTGTGGAGGTGACCTGTAACAGTCAACACGAGCCGCTGGTGATGCTCAAGCATTTCGGACCAAATCATCCGGACATGCCTAAAGCAATCGATATGGGGTTGAAGGAATAGGCTGGTTTTCAGACCGGGATCAACCGTTCCGGTGTCCCGAGGCATATCACATAAGGCATAATATGCGGCACACGACCGGGCTCTCTATTCGTGTTCTTGCGGTATTTGTCTTCGCTGTTGTGCGGTCATTCAGGAAATATTGACTTTCCGAAGCGATTGCTACATACAGAGATGGCGATAGTCAGGAGTACAATAGGTATCAATATGCAGAACAACGCTGATATTCTGGACGTGCTTTGCATCGGTCAAATGGCGGCGGACGTAGTGGTGCGGCCGGTTCCGTCGTTCGATTTTCGAATCGACAGTACATTGGTGGATTCGATCGAGCTGACGAACGGCGGCGACGCTTTCAACACAGCCGTGAATTTAGCGGTACTTGGAATCAATACGGGGCTGATCGGGAGAGTCGGTAACGATCATCTTGGTCATATGCTGCTTGCCACGGCGAAACGTTACGGTATTGACGGCGGCGGGATAGCAGTTTCCGAGCACGATAAAACCTCGAGTTGTTTAGCTCTTATTAATGCGCAAGGCGAACGGCGATTTATTTATTTCCCGGGAACCAACAAGAGTTTATCATGTAAAGATATCGATAGTGCGTATGTCCGAAAAGCTCGTATTGTACATTTGGGAGGAGTTTTTAATATACCGCTTATTGAGCAAACATGCCTGTCTGACGTTTTGAAAAATGCACGTCGAGCCGGCGCTACTACTAGCATGGATGTTACGTGGGATAATGAAGGCCGCTGGTTGCCTAAGATTCGCGACGCGCTTCCCTATCTTGATTATTTCCTGCCCAGTCTTAACGAAGTGAAGAGTATGCTGAAGACAACGGATCCTCGAGATGCCGCAATGCAATTACTTGATCTGGGTGTTAAAAATGTCGTAATCAAGCTCGGCGCTCAGGGGTGTTATGTTGCGAACAGCCGCGAATCGAAGTTAATAAAAGGTTTTTCAGTTCACGAAGTTATCGATACAACCGGTGCGGGAGATGCATTTGTTGCCGGATTTCTGACCGGCGTAAGTAGAGATTGGCCTTTCTTCAAAAGCGCGCAACTCGGAAACGCCGTGGGAGCATTGGCAGTACAAAAGATGGGTGCGACGGCAGGAGCAACTGATTTCGAAACAGCATATACGCTTATGAGCGGAGAGAAGGGTGAGCTATGAAAAATACCGATTTGAGACGATTATTGTATAGCTATCGTAAGACAGGCCGAGCAATACCGGCATTCAATTACTCGGACATGTGGGATTTGCACGCAATCGTCAACTCAGTTACACGGCTTCAGGTGCCGGCAATAATCGCGTGTAATCCATTGGTTGCAGAATGTCTAGGCTTGCGTTTTTGCCACTCAATGGTACAGAGCTTGAGGGTAAACGCCGACGTTCCTCTATTCCATCATTTGGACCACAGCACGGACATACAGTTGTGTTTGGATGCAATAGAGGCTGGATATGATTCGGTCATGATTGATGGATCCGAATCTTCGCTGGAGGTAAATATTCGAATGGTCTCGGAAGTTGTAGGTGCTGCGCGCAGGAAAGATATCGTCGTCGAGGCGGAAATCGGCAGAATCAAAGGACGTGGCATCGAGTCATCGTCAGGGAACGACGAGGACATTCTGGCCGGTGTCGCAGAGGCCGAAGAGCTCGTGCGGCAAAGCACACCGGACATGCTCGCCGTTGGAATCGGTACGGCGCATGGGTTCTATGCGGAACGACCAAAGATCCATTTTGATCGACTCGAGGAAATTGCTGCGGTTGTCGACATACCGTTGGTACTGCACGGAGGTACGGGGATTCCGGACGGGGATATTCGCAAAGCAATCAAGCTGGGTATATCCAAAATCAATATTGGAACGATAATTCATACGACGTACATGTCTAAGCTTCGCGAAACGCTCGAGCGCGTCGATGAGCATCCATATACGCTGGAGGTAATGGAGCAAGTATTGCCGGAAATAGAACGAGTTATTGAAGATAGAATACGCAGCGTTGAAGGCGAGGTGGAAAATCGGGTTTAGGGAGCATTTATATGAAAGGCAGCAAAGGCGTTACGTTTGGCGTGCTTGTAGGAAACAGAGATGTATTCCCTCGGGAGCTTGCAAAGAAAGGTAAAACCGAGGTCGTTAAGAAACTAGAAAAAATGGGTTTTGAAATTGTTAGTGTTTCCACTAGTGATACTGCGGACGGTGTAGTGGAAACACGGCATGACGCGCAGGCATGTGCACAGGTTTTTCGACAAAACTCGGAATGTATAGACGGCATCATCATTTCCTTACCGAATTTTGGAGACGAAAGAGCTGCTGCGGACGCAGTAAGGGATTCAGGACTCAACGTGCCGGTTTATGTGCATGCATTTCCTGATCGGCTCGATGCGTTTTCCGTAAGTGAGAGAAGGGACGGCTTTTGTGGGAAACTTTCTTTGTGCAATGTCTTGTCTCAGTACGGAATAAAGTACTCCGTCGGATCCCGTCACGTTGTGAGTCCGGGAAGTCGCGAATTCGCCGATGAGATCGAATGGTTCGGACGTGTTTGCCGGATTGTACGCAAGCTTCGGTCTGCCCGTGTGGGTGTGCTCGGTGCACGAACAACACCATTCAAAACCGTTCGGGTCAGTGAGAAAATCCTCGAGACGAACGGAATAAGTGTCGAAAGTAAGAGCCTTATGGAAACGGTCACGCAGGTCAATGCATTGTCCGAAAATGATGATCGCGTAATTGATTATTTGGAATTGTTGAATACATATATTCCGGCCGCAAAAGC
>CAYLZA010000416.1:0-3745 GCA_964387575.1 uncultured Spirochaetales bacterium
ACCCGCATAATCGCCGAGGAATCGGCTTTTGTGCTCGAATCGCTTCTCGAAGCATTTCCGGTTTCGAGACAGAATGACGAAATCCTGTTCAGACTCGGAAAGATGTATGAGAGTGACAACGAAATTCGGGACGAGCGAATCGCCTATCGCTACTATCAGCAAATTACGGAATATTACCCGCTCAGTTTGCTCTATGAAGATGCCGAAAAACGGATGCTCTATATAAAACGTCACTATTTGGACATTCGTTGACTTTGACGGCGTAAATATGTATAAATCTGGTACGAAATTATGCTCGAAAGGATCTCCGACAAAGTTGCCGGCATCGTTCGACAGATGTCGGGCAAGGGAAACATAACCGAGAAGAATATTCAGGACTCGGTAAACGAAATCAAAATTGCGCTCCTCGAAGCGGACGTCAATCTTCGTGTGGTTCGTCGGTTCGTCAATCGAACCATCGAAGATGCGAAAGGTGAGAGTGTTTTCAAAGCCGTTTCCCCGGGACAGCAGTTCATAAAAATTATCCACGACCGGATGATTGAGTTGCTCGGAGATGAAAAGCAGGATCTGAAACTCAAAGGCCCCGACACGACGTCCGTCGTACTCCTCATGGGGTTGCAGGGATCGGGTAAAACAACTACCGCGGCGAAGCTCGCGGGGCGGCTCAAACGGGAGGGCCGCAAACCGCTGCTCATTGCAGCAGATCTCGTACGACCTGCTGCGGTTGATCAGTTACGATCGCTCGGGGAGAGCATTGGAATCGATGTCCACTCCGAGGAAAGTAAGGATCCGGTTTCAGTCGTAAAAAACGGTCTCAAACGGGCAAAGAAGGAACTCTACAACACGGTACTGATCGATACATCGGGGCGCCTTCATCTCGATGAGAAGATGATGGAGGAAATCCACGCGATTCATAAGGCGAGCGATCCCGACGAGACATTGCTCGTAGCGGATGCAATGTCCGGTCAGCAGGCTGTTGATGTGGCCAAGGAGTTTGATGCTCGCGTCGGAATAACCGGGGTTGTGTTGAGCAAGTTCGATTCGGATACGAGAGGCGGCGCAGCGCTTTCACTCAAATCGATAACCGGAAAACCGATAAAATATATCGGTACCGGGGAAAAGCCCGAAGATATCGAGCCGTTTTATCCGGAACGGATCGCATCCCGTATTCTCGGTATGGGCGATGTGGTCTCTCTCGTAGAGAAAGCGCAGGAGACGATCGACGAAGAAGAGGCGGAACGTTTACAGAAAAAAATGATGTCCGCCACCTTCACGCTGTCGGATTATCTGGAGCAATTCGCTCGTCTCAAAAAGATGGGAAATCTCCAGTCGCTCGTCGAAATGATACCCGGTGCAAAAGGTGTAATAGACGAAGACTCTATCGATGAAGAAGAAATAAAACGTGAAGAAGCGATTATTCTGTCGATGACCCTTGACGAGAGAGAGAATCACCGGATAATAGGACCTTCGCGACGTCGCAGAATTGCAAAGGGAAGCGGTACGTCGGTATTTTCTGTCAATCAGCTCCTAAAGAAATTTGATAAAATACGCGTGACGATGAAAAAAGCGGCAAAAAATAAAAATTATCAGCGAAAGCTCATGTCCCAGTTGGGTGTATAGGAGGAATTCGTAGTGAGTGTGAAGATAAGATTGAAGCGGTACGGTACTCGAAAAAAACCGTTTTACCGCGTCGTGGCAGTAGATTCGAGAAAACCGAGAGACGGGCGGACAATCGAAGAGCTCGGTCTCTATCAACCGATCGAAAAGGAGGAGAAGCAGTTGGTGCTTCGGGAAGATCGGATACGGGAATGGATGGATCACGGCGCGCGCCCTTCGAATACCGTTCGCAGATTGCTTAATAAGAAAGAAATCTACATCAAATAGCTCCGGCAAATTCCGGCATCAACGTATACACCCTGCAGGACATGGCCGATTCTCGAGCCGAATAAGACTGGCGCGAAAGGAGAATGATGTGGAAAAAGATCTTGTTGAATATATCGCTAAATCTCTTGTTGATGATCCGAGCGGAGTCCTGGTCAACATAATTGAAGGGGAAAAATCTACTATACTCGAATTGCGTGTTGCCCAGGGAGATGTCGGCAAAGTCATCGGGAAACACGGCAGAATAGCAAAAGCGATCAGGACGATCCTGAGCGCTTCCGCTATGAAAACGGGTAAACGAGTGGTGCTGGAAATCCTGGACTAATGAATGAAAAACTTGCTACCGGTCGTATTTGTACGGCTCATGGTACCAAGGGGTATGTGAAAGCGGTTACCTATTCCGGGGAAGTTGACCAACTCGTGGAGCTCGAGGAAATAGAGCTCATCAAAGGGGGAAAGAAAAAACGTTTTAGGGTCGAGGATGTCAAACGATCGGGAAAGTTCGTACTAATCAAGCTTGCCGGTATAGAGACACCGGAGATCGGAAAAACACTGGCGAACTGGGAGATTTGGATAGAACGATCAACGGCGATTCAGTGTGAGGAAAATGAGCACTATGTAGCGGATCTGGTCGGTTGTGTGATAAAGCATGACGGACGACGATGCGGTGAGGTTTCGGGGATTTGCGAGACCGGAGCCGGCGATATGCTCGAAGTAAACCTGGACGGGGAAAAAGCGGTTTTAATACCGTTTCGCGAGGAGTTCATCGGCACTGTCGATGTTGAAGAAAAGTCGATAGAGCTGTTGGAGCGATGGGTGATCGAATGAAAATTACGGTCCTCACTCTGTTTCCCGAGGTACCTGAGTCCTATTTCGCGCATTCGCTGGTAAAACGAGCGGTCGATCGAAATATCATCGAGTACTCAATCGTTGATATCCGCGATTATGCGAACGACAAACACCGCACCTGCGACGATTATGCGTATGGCGGTGGTCCGGGAATGGTGCTGAAACCGGAGCCGATTGCAAAAGCGATAAAAGCAAGCGAAAGACCGGAAACGAGGGTTGTATTTCCATCTCCGGTCGGCGAGAGCTTCTCGCAGGAATATGCCGATATACTTGCTCGGGAGAGTGATTTACTGTTTCTATGCGGTCGCTACGAAGGTGTTGATCAGCGGATAATCGACAACTTTGTAACGGATTGTGTCAGCGTCGGCGACTATGTCCTGTCTTCAGGCGAGGTCGGAGCGCTCGTCGTAATCGATGCGATTTGCAGGCTCGTGCCGGGATTTATCCGTGAAGAGTCGGTACGAGAGGAGAGTTTTCGAAACGGTTTGCTCGAGTATCCTCAATATACCAGACCCGAGGAGTATCAAGGGATGAGCGTACCGAAAGTTCTTGTTGAAGGAAATCATGCCAGGATCGACTCCTGGCGGAAGATGAAGAGCATAGAGAATACATTGAAATATCGGCCCGATCTATTTGATCGACGATATCGAGAAAAAAAACGTGCCCGGGCCGTACGGCAATTGGGCAAAAGGGGAGAGATATGAATGCAGTACGCTTGGTAGAAGAGAAACAGAAAAAGGACGATATACCCGAAATGAGGCCCGGAGACACGATAAAAGTTCACTTCAAAATCGTGGAAGGGGCGACACAACGAATACAGGTATTCGAAGGCTTGTGTATTGCGCAGAAAAACGAAGGAGTTCGCTCGACGATCACCGTACGCAAGATATCGTACGGTGTCGGAGTGGAACGGGTCTTTCCGATTCACTCTCCTCGTGTCGACAAGATAGAAGTTGTCCGACGTGGAAAAGTTCGACGGGCAAAGCTCTACTATATCAGGCAACGTGTCGGGAAG
>CAYLZA010000417.1:0-2864 GCA_964387575.1 uncultured Spirochaetales bacterium
TTCCCGCGCCTCTGCGAATGTTATTGCCGAGGATTCGAACAACCCGGGGCCGGCGAAATCGGGGCCCGGGTTGTCGGAGACGAGGAGCTTGTGCTTAACCTGCCGCCGGAGCCGGTGCACCGCTTCGAATCCGCTTCGCTGCGTTCACCATGTTCTCTATCGCGGGTTCCACTTCCTCCCAATTTCGGGTTTTGAGCCCGCAGTCCGGGTTAACCCAGATTTGATCGGGAGAGAGCACGTCCAACGCTTTCTCGAGAAGAGTGGTCATTTCTTCAGTGGCGGGAACACGCGGGGAATGAATATCGTATACCCCGGGTCCAATATCATTGGGGTACTTATATTTACGGAACGCATCGAGAAGCTCCATATTGCTCCGGGAAGATTCTATCGATATTACATCCGCATCGAGCGCCGCAATCGCTTCAATGATGTCGTTGAACTCCGCATAACACATATGGGTATGAATCTGGGTCTGGTCGGTTACGACCGATGCGGCAAGACGGAACGATTCAACCGCCCATTCGAGATATTCGTTCCAATCCTCCCGCCTGAGCGGTAGACCTTCACGAAGGGCGGGTTCGTCCATCTGGATAACCCGGATACCGGCCGCCTCGAGGTCACGCGCTTCATCCCGGAGCGCCAGAGCGATCTGTCTGCACGTATCTCTCAACGGCTGGTCGTCACGGACGAACGCCCATTTGAGCATCGTTACCGGTCCGGTAAGCATTCCCTTCATCGGCCTGTCGGTGAGCGATTGGGCATAGGCGGTCCAGTCAACGGTCATCGGCGACGGACGTTGCACGTCACCGAAAATGACCGGTGGTTTTACACAGCGAGAGCCGTAACTCTGTACCCAGCCGTACTTGGTACTGACATATCCGTCCAGCTGCTCGCCGAAATACTCGACCATGTCGTTTCTCTCGGGCTCGCCGTGAACCAGAACATCGAGACCGACACGTTCCTGAAATCGAACCGTCTCTTCGATCTGCTTTTCGATAAAGGTCGTATACTCCGATTCTGCGAGCTTGCCCCGTCGATACGCAGAACGTTTTTTCCGTATCTCTTTTGTCTGCGGATAAGAACCGATTGTCGTCGTCGGAAAACTCGGTAGCCTGAGAGCAGCCTGCTGCAACTTCTTCCGCTGTTCGAAGACGCTGTTACGTTCCAACATTTCGTTATCGACGGAACCGACCCGTTGTTCCACATCGGGATTGTGAATCAAACGGGAAGTGCGTCTGCTCTCCATCGCTTTTTCGTTCTGATCGAGCTCGGTCTGTACGCTTTTCCGTCCCTCATTGATCGCCCGTGTAATTACCGACAATTCATGAATCTTCTGCTTCGAGTAGGCAAGCCAGTTCCTGACTTCGGTGTCGAGCTTCTTTTCGAGCTCGAGATCGACCGGCGTATGAAGCATCGAGCACGACGGCCCTATGATAAGACGGTCTTCAGCTACCTGTTCCGCGATGGCTTCGACGAGCTCTATCGTTTTTGCAAAGCTGTTTTTCCAGACATTGCGTCCATCGACAATCCCGATCGACAGATATTTCTCGTCCGAAATCTGTGAGACGACACGTTCGTGCTGTCCCGCGCCGGCTCTCAGATCGATGTGAAGCCCCTCTACGGGTAGTGAGCACGCAAGATCGGTATTGCCACGAAGATCACCAAAGTACGTCGCAACGATTATATTGATGTTTTTGTTCTTTTCGGCCAGCTGCTCGTAAGCGTTCGAGAAGGCTTTTTGTGCATCTTTTTCGATGTCGAGCGCGAGAAACGGCTCGTCGAGCTGCACCCAATCCGCACCGGCTTTCGCCAGATTATCGAGCAGTTGCGAATAGACCGGTAGAAGCTTGTCGAGCAGATCGAGCGGTTCGATCCCATCACCTTTACCGAGTAGCAGAAAGGATACGGGCCCAATGAGTACCGGTCTCGTGTGAACACCATGCGAAGCGGCTTCCTTGAGCTCTTCCACCGGTTTCGATGATCGAAGAGTAAATACCGTGTCCGCGTCGAACTCGGGAACGATGTAATGATAGTTGGTATCAAACCACTTCGTCATCTCCATCGCCGAAACCCCTTCGTCGCCTCCGGAGCCGCGAGCCATGGCAAAATAGGTTTTTCGATCAACTTCGCCTTCAGGGGCATTGTACCGCGCAGGTACGGCACCCACCACGCTTATCATGTCCAAAACATGATCATAAAAGGAAAAGTCGTTGGAAGGTATAAAATCGATACCGGCTTCTTTCTGAAGAAGCCAATTCCGGCGTCGAATCGACCGAGCCACGGAATCCAGCTCTTTTTCGTCGCTTTTCCCGGCCCAATACGCCTCTAGCGCCTTTTTTAACTCTCGTTTGGCCCCGATTCGGGGAAACCCGAGATTACTTGTATAAACCATACAAAACTCCTCTACTGTATATCAGTTACGAGGAATCCTGCTTCACTGACGGATGTAAGTTACACTATATCGAACATAATTGTCAACTTATTGAATCAGAAATTACGAGATCGTTTTTGTACCATTCAACTCGGCGGTATCAGGCGATCGATGCAGAAGCTCGAGAACCGTGTCTATCGCCCACAGAATCGCCTGCACCTGCGCCCCCTTCATTTCTTCCAAACCTTCGACAAGACCCGGCTGGATCGGCGCAGGTGTCGTTTTTAGAAACTCAATCCCTTCATCGGTCACGACTAAATCGATCCGCCGTCTGTCCCTCGCCGTGCGGGTACGTTGAACGAGATTCTGCCTCTCGAGACGGTCCACTATCCCGGTTACCGTACTATTGTTCAACGAGACTATCCAGGTAAGCTCGCTGAAAGAAATCGGCCCGTGCTCGTATATTTCGCGAAGCGTTATCAGTTGCGGCACG
>CAYLZA010000417.1:2874-3739 GCA_964387575.1 uncultured Spirochaetales bacterium
CCGTAGCGTTCCTGCAACAGCTTCGAGTACTTATCGAGCTCATGAGCAATCTGACGCAGCTTTTTAGTTACGCTGATAAAAAGCGGATCAACCAAATTTTCCGAACTAACGTCTGTGTCCCGTTTTTCCATTTTCTCCGACCGGTATATTCCCTTATATATGCTACTATATATTATTCGAAGAATCTCCATTCGTCAAATCGGGTCGAAAGTACTTGACCTTTTTTTCGATGCAGCATATATTTCGTATTGCAAACATTGGTTCTCAAAAGTTTCTTGTAATGATTGTGTCAATGCAATTCATTAACATTACCACGAACCAACTATATACACGAGGAGTAGTACATGCCTAATCAATATCTTTTTACGTCCGAATCGGTAAGCGAAGGCCATCCGGACAAGCTCGCCGATCAGATCTCCGACGCTGTCCTGGACGCTTGCCTCTCGGCAGATCCGAATTCTCGGGTCGCCTGTGAGACATTTACGACAACCGGAATGGTTCTGATTGGTGGAGAGATCACGACAAAGGGAACAATAGACTTTCAGGAAATAGCACGTGAAGTTGCCCGTGATGCAGGCTATACCGATCCTGCATATGGTTTGGATTGCGACAGCATGTCTGTTATGAATACAGTTCACTCTCAGAGTCCCGATATTTCACAGGGAGTAACCGACGGCGAAGGTCTGTTTGAAGAACAGGGAGCAGGCGATCAGGGGATGATGTTCGGTTACGCCTGCAACGAAACCCCCGAGCTCATGCCGGCTCCGATCACATTCGCACATCAAATTCTTCTCCGAGCCGCCAAGCTACGTAAGAACGAAGATATCAAATGGCTTGGTCCCGATTCGAAGAGCCAGGTGACGAT
>CAYLZA010000418.1:0-3738 GCA_964387575.1 uncultured Spirochaetales bacterium
GCCGCGGGCTCCATGATCTTTCGGTGAAACTCATGCCCGGGGAGCAGATGCAACGGTTGAATCGTCACCTCCGAGTATCCCTCGCGATGAAACGATTCGAGCGCCTCGCCCACCGATTCGACCGTCTCACCGTCCCTCCGTGCGAGGATCTCGCGCACCCGCTTCGAGGTAAACGCCTGACGCACGGCCCGGTCCGGAAACGCCGCCCGAGTATCGGAAAGACATCGATCGATGGTTGCCGCACGTGTGTCGGCGTAGGAGGTACCGAATGCTGCTACGAGCAGCCCACGTTTCTCTTCAGGCATGGGACGTATCCTCAGGGGAAACCTTCTTCGAAACCGACGGCTCGAGCGGCACGATATGGGGACGATCGTGCGGCCCCTCTATGATCGCCGCCCGCACACCGTAGGTCGCCTCGATGAGATCGGACGTTAGCACCTCGGCGGGAGAACCCGTCGCACATACTGCGTGATCACGCATCAGGAGAATCGTATCGGAGTACCTCGCCGCGAGATTGAGGTCGTGCATCGCCATGAGCACGAGGATTCCACGCTCGTCCGCAAGTCGCCTGAGGATATCCATCACCTCCAGCTGGTGGCGTACGTCGAGATTGCTCGTCGGCTCGTCCAGGAGAAGCATCTGCGGCTCCTGCGCCAGAGCCCGGGCGATAGTGACTTTCTGCCGCTCGCCGCCGGAGAGTTCGTCGAAGTAGCGACCCGACAAATGCTCGAGGCCGAGAAACACCAGCGTTCGTGATACGAGCTCTACATCGTGATCGGAAACACGCCACCCGATGTAGGGACGACGGCCCATCAGCACCTCGTCGAATACGGTGTGAGGGAAACCGCCCCCGACCGACTGGGGAACATATCCGGCTATTCTCGCCAAGTCCGTAGACTTCATCGTGCCGATCTCCCGATCATCGACAAGCACTCGTCCGTTGTCCGGGGAGAGGACGCGGCATATGCACTTGATGAGCGTACTCTTGCCGGCGCCGTTCGGTCCCACGAGACAGGCGATTCTCCCCCCGGAAAGACGGAAGCCGACGTCGTCGAGCACGGTCGCACGACCGTAGGCGAAGGAAAGCGCCTCGACCGACAGGGTAACTACCACCACTTCCTCCTGCGTTTGATGAGGAGATAGAGAAAGAACGGAATTCCGATGAACGATGTCATGATGCCGACCGGGATCTCCAACGGTGCCGCGATTGTTCGGGCGAGCGTGTCGGCCACAACCAGGAGCAACGCACCGGCGAACCCGGAGGCCGGGATCAGGAACCGATGATCACTGCCGATTGCCATGCGGCAGATGTGTGGAGCCACCAGACCGATGAAGCCGATGATGCCGGTGAACGAGATGACCGAGGCGGTCATCACTGCGGCGAGCACGAGTCCCACGAGCCGTAGCCGTTCCACGTGAATACCGAGGCTCCGCGCCACTTCCTCACCGGAACCCATGGCGTTGAGGTCCCATGAGAGTCTGAAGAGGAACACGGAAACCACCGCCACCGGTGGGACGGCGAGCAACACCGTACGAAACGTGGAGCTGTAGAGCCCGCCCATGATCCAGAACGTGAGCTCCCGGAGCTCCTCGTTGTCCGACAGGTACCGAAGTGCGGACAGAAGCGCCTGAAAGAGGTACCCGATTGCGACACCCGCCAGGATGAGCGTGGAAGCGGCGGTGCCTTTGAGCCGCGAGATTCCATACACCAGGATCATCGTCATGACGCTGAACACGAACGCGTTGGACACGATAACGTATCGTCCCGCGCCGGTGAAGCTGAGTCCCAACACGATTGCCATCGCGGCGCCGAAGGCCGCCCCCGATGAAATGCCCAAGGTGTAGGGGGAGACGAGCGGATTCCTGAGAATCCCCTGCATGACCGCGCCGGCGATTCCCAGTCCCAGTCCGGAGACGATTGCCATGGTGATCCGGGGGAGTCTGAGTTGCCAGACCACGACATGGGCGAAGCGGGTAACGCCGTCGATGGGGAGTAGCCTTCCGATGATTGCCCTGAAGGCGTCCGGAACAGTGAGCGACGAGGCTCCCGACGCGGCAGAGACTACCGCCGAGACGCCGGTGGCCAGGATCAGTACACCGAGAAAGAGCGCCTTGCGTCGAGTGCTCCGTCGATATCCCGCTTCCACGGCCGCGACGGCCCGTTCGCCGCCGGCGGCCGTGAGGGTGTTTGTTGGTTCCACTCGCGCCTAGTGAGCGGGATACACCCAGATGCCCTCGTAAGGTACGCCGAAGTAGTCCTCGAGGAACGTGCGGTGCACCGATTCGGGATCCACGTCTTCGAAGTAGGAAGGATTGAACCACTTCGCGTAGTAGAGCTTCCCGACAATCGAGCGGGGCCCGGTGATCAGCCGAACGTCAATGACGTAGGCCTTGTTTTCGGTCACCGCCTCGACCTCCTTGAGTCCCGGCGTGGAGGCGATTTCGTCGTGTTTGGCTTTCATCTCCTCGAGGGTGGGAGCGCGTTGCTCTTTCCTCGCACCGGAGTACGAGTGGATGATCAGCTGCGGATCCCGTTCGAGCACCCATTCGGCGCTCAACCGTGGGACCTTCGCCCCTTCGTCGGCAGCGATGTTGATCCCCCCTGCGTCGACGATCCGCCCGTGGCCCGAGGAGTCCTTGTTCCCGGTCCAGAACATATGTCCCATGCTCTGGAAGAACACCTCCGTCTTCTCTTCCTCCGGGATGCCCGCCACTCGTTCGGAGATGAGATCCAAATATTCCTGCACGAAGGAGATGAACTGTTCCGCACGGGCCTGGCCACCGAGCATGGCGCTCATGTCCTCGACGATCCTGATGGTCGTTTCGAGGGTCGTACCGCGGTACTGGATGACCGGGACACCGGTGGCTTTCTCGATCTTTTCTTTCGACTCCTGATCGAGGAAGCGTGCTCGACCGATGACGAGGTCGGGCTCAGTCTCGAGCAGCAACTCGATGTTCTCCTGGTTGCTCTTCCCGACGTCGGGTATCTCGAGGTAGCGCTCCGGAAAGACTACGTCTGTCGCGCGGGCCACCACCAGATCGTCCTTACCGAGAATGGCCAGCACTTCGCCAACTTGCGGAACGAAACACGCGATTCGGTCGATCGGCAAACCGATTTCCACCTCGTTCCCCGCTTCGTCAACGATCGTGATCGTCGAGCCGCCGGCCGGTTCGGCGGCGACGGACGGTTCCTGGACTCCTTCGGCCGAGAGACCGAATCCAACGATGAGCATAAGCAGCATCGGCGTCATCATTCGTACGTATCTGTGCATTGTATTCCTCCTAATGGAATGCTTCCGTTGTTTTACGCACCCCTTGGGCTCTCCACCCCGAAATCGCCTGCTCTCGGCGGTCAGCACCGGCTTTCGTCGGCGACCGAAGGGGTGCGGCCTTAGGGCGCAAAAAAAGGGCCCTCGTCCTCCACGGTGGAGGTACGAAGGCCCGTTTTCTCCTTCGATACACTTCTTGCGTCGATATCGCGCGTGCAGGTCCTCGTGCGTGCGCGAACATCCCTCAGAGGCAGGTCTTCTGACTTCCGGTTCGCGATCTCCGTGGAGATCGGCCTCGAACACTCCTTCCCACGCACGCGGCGCAGTGGACGGTTGCGTTCTCGTCCCCGGTTACAGCGGCGGGACCGTTCCCGATTCTCACGGGATTCCCTCTTGGCCTGCCGGGCACGGTCGCCGGCAGGAACCTCGTGCGTGCGCGAACATCCCTCAGAGGCAGGTCTTCTGACTT
>CAYLZA010000419.1:0-3736 GCA_964387575.1 uncultured Spirochaetales bacterium
GAACGGCGGGAACGGGCGGAAGAGCTTTTGAAGATCGTGGGACTCGAAAAACGGATGAAGAGCAAAACCACCGAGCTCTCCGGCGGTGAGCAGCAACGGGTGGCGATAGCGATCGGCATCGCAAACGAACCGAACCTTCTCCTCGCCGACGAGCCGACCGGGAACGTGGACACGAAATCCGCAAACCTCATTTTCGATGTCTTCCGGGAGATCAATCGCCGGCTCGGGGTGACTATCGTGGTAGTTACCCACGACCGGAGAATAGCGAGGGCCGTTGACCGTTTCGTGGCGATCCGCGACGGCAAAACCAGCAGCGAATTCGTGCGAAGAAAGGCGTACTCGACCGAGTTTCAGGAAATCGCGGTGCATCCCGAAGACGAAGAAACACACGAAGAGCTGGCGGTTATCGATCGAGCCGGACGGTTGCAGCTTCCGAAGGAGTATCTCGAGGAGGCCGGACTGACCGGTAAGAACAAATGCCGGGTCGAGCTCGAAGGAAACCGGATCGTTATAGTTGATGTCGATGCCGAAGACTCCGGGGATGCCGACGACGTCAAAGGTGATACTTCATCGTAATCCGCCGCCGGATGTAAAACAACTACTCCTCGTAATACCTGCGTCGTGTACAAGGAATTCGTGAGCTCAGCTTCTCGATTTCCGATTTGAGCCTGTCCACGCATTCGAGCGAGTTTCCGAGCGAGCACTCTATGGTACTTCGTTTCAGACACTCGGCCAACGGCAAAAAAACCGGAAGATCCAGTTCTACTGCGGATCTTCCGAGCTTTTCGGCGGATTTTCGAACACCGAAGGTGTTACCGCTTTTAATTGAACGATCAAGCTCTTTGACGCAGGCTCGAGCCGTTTCCAGGAAGCTCGACAACGCTCCCGCACGATCGCGATACCCGTCGAGATCATGCATAGCCTGCTCTTCGATCACACTACTCTCCCTGTTTCTAATCGTATCATGACTTTTGCCGAATTTGTGTGAGTATTATATAAAAATGATTCCTTTTTTCGATACCCCGGTGTTCGGATGACCGAAAGCGGCCGTTGTTGTGGGTCTTCGCGCGATTCTGTAGACTCGAGCGCATGATTCGATTGGTTGTGCTTCTCGGAAATCCCGGCGCGAAATACCGGAAAACCAGGCACAATGTCGCCTGGATGCTCGCGGATCATCTCGGATGGGAAGACGGCGATTGGCAGCAGAAACATCGCGGGCTTATCTCGGAGAGGACCATTGGAAACAGGCGTTGCCGTGTACTCAAGCCGAGCACCTATATGAACTCGAGCGGTGAATCGGTTGCCGCGGTGAGTAGATACTTCGATGTTTCGGTGGAATCGCTCGTCGTCGTACATGACGATGTCGAGCTCGAGTTCGGCGATGTAGTGTACAAAAAAGGCGGTGGGGTTGCCGGACACAACGGACTCCGATCGATTGCACACTATCTAAAAACACGCGAGTTTTCACGGTTGCGAATCGGAATCGGCCGTCCCACGCGTCAATCGGTATCATCGTATGTTCTCGGTGTGTTCGATAATAACGAACGTCAGGAGCTTTCCCGTGTACTTGATCGTGCCTACCAGGAGCTCGAATCCAGCATCGCCGCCTGACCACACCAGTGTGGTCAGGCGGAATCCGAGCGAATATTGTTTTGAACGAACCGATCTGATAGATTCGACACATGGACTACAACGAACGGTCTCTCGAGCTTCATCGGAAGTTGAAGGGTAAGTTTTCGATCACGCCAAAGATGAAGGTCGAGGACAAGGAGGCACTCTCACTTCTCTATACACCGGGCGTAGCCGAACCGTGCCGCAAAATACACGCGCAACCGGAGGATGTGTATGAGTATACGGCCAAAGGAAACCTGGTTGCCGTCGTGACCGATGGAAGCGCGGTGCTCGGTCTCGGGGATATCGGTGCGTCGGCCGCATTGCCGGTCATGGAAGGGAAATGCATTCTTTTCAAGTCTTTCGCGGGCGTTGATGCCGTGCCGATTTGTCTCGATACCAAGGATCCCGAAGATCTCATACGGAACGTCAGCCATCTTTCACCGTCCTTCGGCGGAATAAACCTCGAAGATATCTCCGCTCCGAGATGTTTTCATATAGAAACGCGGCTCAAGGAGCTGTTGCCGATTCCGGTTTTTCACGACGATCAGCACGGAACGGCTATCGTAACGCTTGCGGCGCTGATGAACTCGCTCAAAGCCACCGGACGAAGACGCGATCGAATACGCGTGGTCATAAGCGGCGCGGGAAGCGCGGGCATCGCCATTGCCTATATTCTGCTCAGATGGGGGGTCGAGAGCATCCTCATTTGTGACAGCCGCGGCATTCTCAGCCCTGATCGAGAGCTCACCAAGGTGAAACGGGAAATAACGATTCGGACGAATCCGGAAGGGCGACGAGGAGATCTCACCGATGCGCTCGCAGGTGCGGATGTATTTGTCGGGGTTTCCGCTCCGGATATACTCACATCAAATGAAATTGCGTCGATGAATAAGCAGCCGATTGTCTTTGCGATGTCTAATCCGACTCCCGAGATCCATCCCCAGGACGCACGGGTAGGAGGTGCGGCGGTTATTGCAACCGGACGTTCCGATTTCCCGAATCAGATTAATAATGTGCTTGCATTCCCGGGGATATTCAGAGGCGCACTCGATGTCCGCGCGTGTGAAATCAACGAGGAAATGAAAATCGCGGTCGCGGAAGCTATCGCGTCTCTCGTCGATCTCGAAGATATCGAGCGCGGGACGGTCATCCCGTCTCCGTTTAATCCTCGTGTTGCGGAGGAAGCAGCAGTGGCAACCGCATTGACTGCGATGAAAACCGGAGCGGCACGTCTCGAGCTCGAAGAGAAAGAATTGCGGGAAAAGGTTGAATCGGGATTGGGACGATGAAGTATTTGATAAACGGCCGCTCTTTATCTATCTTTAGGAACTATGGGAGGTCGATTATCTACCGTTCAATTCGCCGATACGTTTTGAGATCGGCAACCGGCAGGTTTTTCGAATCTCCCGCGATGCTATTTAAATAGAAGGAAATATGCTTATTGAAGCGGAAATCTGGTCAATTGCCAGAATAGGACAGGATAATGCAGTGCTCGTTCGTCCGGTAGGCGGTGAGCTTGCGGTTCCGATCTATATCGATCAGTATCAAACGCAGTCGATTCTGATTGGTTTGGGGAATGTGCCGATGCCCCGACCACTGACGCACGATCTCCTTATCTCGATACTCAATGATCTGAAAGTCAAGATTGATCGTGTAGAAATAACGGGTTTGAAAGACGGAACATACTATGCTCAGATAATAATCGATCGCGGACAGGATAAGCTGACGATTGATGCGCGTCCGTCCGACTCGATCGCGATCGCGGTCAGATTAAAGTGTCCGATTTTTATCGCAGAAGCGGTCGTTGAGGAGGCGGGAAGCAAGATCAGCTCGATAACCGGAGAAACCGAAGGTGCTGAGTCCGAATCGGCCGAGGAAGTCGAGGCGGAGGAAGTCGGAGAAGGCGAGGGAAGGAGGGCCAAGTCGAAAAAGGAACTGTTGCAGGAGCAGCTCCAAAAGGCCATCGAGGAGGAAAACTACGAAGAAGCCGCCGTTCTCAGGGACAAGATCGCAAACCTCGATACGGGCGACTCTTGATGCAACCCTCCCTACACTTGTTCACTATCTCTTTCCCGACTTCGAGGGAGGTCCGGTAAATGAGGCGGTGGCATTTCAGCAGGCG
>CAYLZA010000420.1:0-3734 GCA_964387575.1 uncultured Spirochaetales bacterium
GGAAGCGTCCGTTTGATATACCGACGAGAGCACGATTCCGAAAAACAGCGTAAACGCCACAGGCATGAGAAGTAAAAAGAACAGGGACTTCTTATCATTCCAGATCTGTTTTAGATCCTTCACAGCTATGTACATTACCTGCATACCATTTACCCCATCAGGTAAACCGCTTTCCAAACAGGAACGTACCTACCGAAAGAAAGCCGATGCCCATAGCAGACAACACGATCGTCGGGATCACTACTGCTTCAACGGTTCCTGTTTCAAACAACTGTCTCATAATCTCGAGCGCCCAACCTTGCGGAAGGAAAAGTCCTACCGTCTCGAATGTATCCGGCAGATTCGGAATACCCGTAAAAAATAATCCGCTCAACATACCCGTCAGCGTCAACACGCCTCCCATTACGGGTCCTTCCTGCTGTGTCGATTTGACGAGCGACATGATAAAAATACCGAACCCCGCCGCAGCGAGAAGCATACCGAACGTTCCAATGATGAGCGCACCTATCGGTCTCCAATCGATACCGAATAATATCCAAGAAGAGATGTATAAAACAATGGCCTGTATTACCAGCACAACGAAAACGCCGAGTAGTTTGCCGCCGAAGAGCGTCACCGGGCGCGTGGGAGTCGTAAAAAGTCGAGAAAGCGTACCCTCTTCCTGCTCCCGGATGATCGAAGCCGAATTATTTGCCGCGATAAAAAACAAAAAAAAGATCATCATTGCCGCCATCGTTAGTCCTATTACCGCCGACGGATTCTCGCTTTTGGCGTCATCCGTTCTCGGGGATCTGACGATGACCGATGAGGTACCCATTTCAAACCGCTCCCGAGCCCAGCTCGTGTATTCGGATGCTGCTCGTTGTGCTCTCTGGAAATCCGGAATCCTCCTTTCATCGCTGCTTTGCGTTACAGATATAACGCCGGCGATTTTCGATCCGTTAAAAAGATCTAACGTGCTGCGAACAAAATCTTTGAGTATATCATGACCGATCGTTACCGCCGGATCATGAATGATCTGTACGTTTGCTGTAGCACCGGGAGCGATCACCGCCCGAGAGAATCCGGCAGGTATAATGAGGGCGATTTCTGCAACTCGCTCGCGCACCATATCGAGGGCGGATTCTTTGTTTTCAACGTCGACGAGATCGAAAAACGCAGCGGCGGTTTCCGAGCGAAGCGTCTCTTTGAGAATCTCCCCGGCATCGAGCATCGCCGATTCGGCTGCATCATCTTCGTCGGCAATTGCAACGGTGTTCCGGGCTATGTCGATCTCTTCGCCGTCTCCCGACAAACCGCCAAAAGCGAAGTAGAGGAGACCGGTGATGAGAAGCGGGGCTGCAAACATCATTGCAAGGGAGAACCCGCTTCTTAACGTCAGCCGGAGATCCCGAATCGCTACATGAATCGCTTTCATCGACATGCTCAATCCCGGAGGCCGCGACCGGTCAAATGAAGAAATACCGCCTCCAGATTCGGTTCCCGGACATCAATAGAGGATATGTGAAGTCCGAGACGTACTGCGTCGTGAACCAGATCCGATAAGACCTTATCTCCATCCGACGCAAGTACTTCCACATCGTTTTCGCATTTCGTAACCCGCTCTACGTTTTCTATATTGCGCCACTCTTCCAACACCTCTTCACGAATCGTATCGATACGAAACGTGATCCGATCCCGTTCTCCGACGATGTGTACGAGCTCTTCATGCGTACCGTTTGCTATGAGCTTTCCTTTATCTATTATACCTATATGATCCGAGAGCTCCTGAGCCTCCTCCATATAGTGGGTTGTATAGAGCACGGTTGTTCCCCGTTCGTTCAAGCTCTTGACACTATCGAGAATGTGTCGACGGCTCTGCGGATCGATTCCGACGGTCGGCTCATCCATAATGACGAGCTCAGGTTCATGGAGTAAAGCCACTCCGATATTGAGGCGACGTTTCATCCCTCCGGAAAATTTCTCGACCTTCTCCTTTCGTCGCCCGGATAGACCGATGAGATCGAGTACTTCGGCCGTCCTTCGTTTGATATCCGCCTCATCCATACCGTACATTCTTCCCCAGAACACGAGGTTTTCCTGCGCGGAAAGGTCGGGGTATACCGCTACCTCCTGGGGAACGACGCCGATACTGCGTTTCACGTCGAGTTGATTCGATTCCACCGAATTACCGAATACCGAGGCGGTACCCGCATCGGGTCGTATCAGGCAGGATATGATCGAAATCGTCGTGCTTTTACCGGCACCGTTTGGTCCGAGGAGGCTGTAGATTTCTCCCGTCTCGACCGAGAGATCAAGCTGATCCACGGCGGTAATCGCACCAAAGCGTTTTGTAAGTCCGGACGTTTCAATCGCCGGTGCTGATCCCATGAATTCCTCCTCGCTCTCCAGCTAAACGAAAGCATGATACAAAAACGGTCGGTCGTAAATAGGCCGTGCAATGCGGGAACACTCCGCCGGTTCTGCCCTCCGATTACCTCATCGGTGAAATCGCACTTCGCTATGTGTTGAGTCGATGGTGCTCTACGAATAAACTACATATATCTTTAACAACGCGAAGGTATACAATGGAAGACAAACCACGAGATTTTCTGGAAAAGCTCAGCAACGGTTTCGGTCCTCCCGGATTCGAGCGGGACATTCTCAAGGATGTAAAGGAGTATGTTACCCCTTACAGTGATTCGATCCGGCAGGACAAAATCGGCTCGGTGCTCTTCGAATCCGTCGGGGATCCGGAAGGGCCGGTGATTCTCATGCCCGGTCATGTGGATGAGGTCGGATTCATCGTCACCGGTGTAAACGAAAACGGATATCTTACGTTCAGCACGATGGGAGGCTGGTTTGATCAGGTCCTGCTCGGACAGCGGGTAATTGTTCGCACACGTGCCGGCGTACACGAGGGGCTTATCGCCGCGAAACCTCCACACGTTATCCCTCAGGAAGAACGATCGAAAGTTATTACCGCGAACAAGATGTTTATCGATCTCGGTTGCTCGAATAAGCGAGAGGCGGAAGAGCTCGGCGTTCGAGTAGGCGATCCGGTAGTTCCGCATTCCCGTTTTTCGATCATGAAGAAAAAAGTTTTCGACAAGGAAAACGGAAAGGACGTCGAAAAAAGGACTACCGAGCTCGCTATCGGTAAGGCGTTCGATGATCGGATCGGTGCATTCATCGCGGCGGAGGTCGCGCGAAAGCTCAAAACCGACCGAATCGAGCACCCGAACAGGTTCGTCGGTGCGGCGACGGTGCAGGAGGAAGTCGGGGCGAGAGGTGCTTCTACTGCCGGCTGGCTGGCGGAGCCGGATGTCGTCATCGCACTGGAGGTCGATGTTGCAGGTGATGTCCCGGGAATCGAGTCGCATCAGGCGCCGTCGGCATTGGGGAAAGGCCCGGCAATACTCACCTTCGACGGATCGATGATTCCAAATCAGGGGTTGAAAGAGCTCATTATCGAAACGGCGGAAAAGAACGATATTCCCTATCAACTTTCGATGATGGCCCGCGGAGGAACCGACGCCGGAGTAATCCATAAGCTACGTTCGGGCTGTCCCGGCATCGTTATCGGTATTCCCACCCGACACATACATTCACACGTGGGTATTCTCGATCTCATCGATGTCGATCGGTGCATCACGCTGCTCGTGGAAGTCGTGAAGACCCTCGACGGTGATCGGGTTAAATCGCTGACCGAGATTTAGCCCCGTTTCGACCGCCCCGGCCGGCTGCGGGGCGCT
>CAYLZA010000421.1:0-3733 GCA_964387575.1 uncultured Spirochaetales bacterium
TTCGCATTCCGTCCAGCCATGGCTTCCTCCGTCCGGTGGATCCCAATGTCACGATGATTGCTGAATACGATGGGAAACCGGTCGGTGTTGCGCTTGTTTTTGCTAATATGAATGAGGCGCTTCAGGCGGCTCACGGAAAACTGTTTCCGTTCGGTATTTTCAAGCTGCTTCTGAAAAAACGAAGTATTAAATGGGCGAGGATGCCGGTGTTGGGGGTTCTCGAGGATTACCGTATGAAGGGGATCGACGCGGTCTTTTACTACAAAACGATATTGGAAGGCGCGCGCAGAGGGTATACCGACGGTGAAATGTCGTGGGTTCTCGAAAGCAATACGATAATGAACAAGATTCTCCACCACATGCAGCTCGAAGTGTACAAAACGTACCGGATGTACGATCGAACGATCACCTGACTCCTACGGCACGAAACCGACCGGGAGATCGCGTTTTCTGAGCTTCGAGAAATCGATCCGGGCCGGCCGCTTGGTAGAGGCGACTGCCGCTTTCGCAATCGGTCCGGCGGGTAAATCGTAGATGAAAACGGGATACGGGAACGACGGTTCGTTCCCGGCGGCCGCGCTTGCGGCATCTCCGGGCCATACCTCCCATTTCCCCCGCTCCGGGCTCAACGACGCCTCGAATCGATCCATCATGACTGCCACGCTACCTCCGACACACTTTACTACCGCTTCCTTCCGACACCAGCATGCCGTAAACACTTCCGGATGCATCGATTCGGGAGCAGCAATCAGTTGCTCATATTCCGACTGATGAAACGCGTATTTCGCAATCGACAGGTGATTGCGGTGTTTATCGATCAACTCTACATCGACACCGACGAGCCCCGATCGGACAACCGCTATAAATACAAACGGCCCTGAGTGGCTCATACTGAATGACAAGGATGTGCCGTTGGTGAGAGAGAGCGTCGGTTTTCTCTCGAGCTCGTGCGTGATCTCGAGCTCGTGCGGCGAGATTCCCGAGATCTTTGCCAGAAAAAGCCGCAAAATCGCATGACTCGTTAAAAACTCCTCACGCCGTGTCTCCGACACGACGGACGCGAGGGTGCTTCTTTCCGATGGAGAAAGCAGCGAGAAAAAGTCGATACTCGAGTTTCGGTAGCGTTCAATGGAAAAATAGCGAATCACGAGATCATACGTTATGGCCATTTTTATTGAGCATAGTACAAGTTATTGTGATGCGCCGAATATACTACAATGTGGGGAATTAAATCACAATTTAAAATCGGTTTACCCCACTCCCGGCACATCGCAAAATACCGTCCACTGCTTCCAAATGCTTATGGTGGAACAGTAATTGACGTAGCAAGTAGAAGAGTATACCCTTTCGCTTGCAATTGGGAAGCACAGGAATCAATATATGAGTAAAAACAGGAGAAATCCTAACGATGTTCGGGTTGTGATAACCGGCATCGGCACGATCAACCCGATCGGAAATTCCGTAAAAGAGTTTTGGGAGAACCTTATCAAAGGAAAAAGCGGAGTCCGACATGTAAAAAACGTGGAAATCGGTGACTATCCCATACGAATCGCGGGAGAAATCGATCTACCGGATGTCTCCGGGTTTTTCACCGAAAAAAAGATGGCGAAACGCCTCGATCGATATGTGGTGCTCGGATATGTAGCCGGAACGCAGGCGCTTCGAGACTCGGGTCTCGAAATCGACAAAGCACCTCACAGATACGGTTCTATCATCGGCACCGGCGACGGCGGAGTGGAAACCAACCTCCTCAACGTCGAAAAAATCGTTACCCGGGGGATGCAGGCGGCATCGCCTTTTTATATCATCAATTCGATACCGAGTACGGGCTCCGGATTCTTTGCACAGAGTTGGAATCTGCAGGGACCGTCGTTTTCGGTAAGCTCCGCGTGCGCAACTGCCAATCATGCAATTGGTATCGCGACGATGCATATAAAAATGGGAATGGCCGATGCGATCTTCACCGGTGGAGCCGAGGCACCCGTAAACAAGAGCGGTTTATGTGCATTTGGAAACATATTTGCGTTATCCGAACGGAACGACTCACCTGAAACGGCTTCGCGGCCCTTCGATACCGACAGAGACGGTTTTGTTTTGAGTGAAGGCGCGGGGGTAATCTGCCTCGAAGAGCTCGAGCATGCGAAGAAACGAGGTGCCCATATCTATTGTGAGTTGACCGGATTCGGCGCAAGCTGCGATGCCCATGATTTGGTTGCGCCGCACCCCGACGCGAGGGGGGCGGCACAGGCGATGCAGATCGCTCTCGATAATGCCGAGCTCAATCCCGACGAAATCGATCTGATAAACGCTCATGCTACCTCGACATCGCTCGGTGACATCGCCGAATACCTTGCAGCGAAAAAGGTGATGGGTGATTATGCGGAGAAGGTGCCCGTCCACAGTACCAAATCGATGACCGGCCATACGCTCGGAGCGGCGGGTGGCGTCGAAGCGATTGCGTCGATCCTCGCGTTTGAGCAGGGAGTTGCGCACGTAACGACGAATCTCTTCAATCAGGATCCGGAAATAAAGCTCAACGTCATAACCGAAGAACCGCTCGAGCTGAAAGCACGTCATGTGCTGTCGGATGGCTTCGGATTCGGCGGGCAGAACTCGACGCTCATTCTCTCGAGATTCGATGGATAGCTCCGCAATAACGGCCTCAGTTCCGATTGTCATTGCTATGTCGTAGGGATCGTCCTACAATTTACAATGTATTACTTTCAGAGGTATCTTGAGGCGGTACCGCTTCGCTGCGAGCTGATAAACCGATTTTTTGATTCAATAAATACTACGACGGCGGCTGAAGAACAGCTTTTCGAGGATGTGCTCGAAATAATGAAAGTTTATATCGACGAACATCCTTCGGACTGCTATGAACGAAAGATGATTCAGCAGATCGGCGTTTCATACACCATCAGATAAAACAAACCTCTCCCGCCGAGACGCACGATACCCGGCCGTTTACCAGAGCCTGTCCGATTGCAGTCCCGAAGTATTCATCGTATGCGAGCCCTCGCGCGAGCAGCTCGACCCGGTCGCCCGGGCGAATCGGGTAGAGAAAATGGGCACCTAAGATCCGTGTAGCTCGAACGGGCGCCGGCTCTGCGTTCGTCGCTATGTCGTTTCTCACGTTGTGTACGAAATAGAACAAACAGAGACTCAGCTGTCCGATCATTTCCACGGTGTAGGTGCCCGGGTAAATCGGCATGTCGGGGAAATGACCTTTGAAAACCGGATCGTCTGCGGGAATATGGCGTGTGCCCGAAATCGTTTTTTCTTCATGATCGATCGACGAAATCGCATCGACATAGAGAACCGGTGGTCTCTGCGGGATTATTCGCTGAATATCATCACGGTCGAAGAGCACCTCAGGAGAACCGGAAGCCGCTTCGGAAGATTCGAACAGCGGTCTTTTCCGGTACGTCCGTAATGTTTTCTCGATTTCCATGTTTTGCAATGTGCGCTCCGCGATGATTCAGGAACCGGCCGACCTATCTCCGCCTGACCACACCAGTGTGGTCAGGCGGTTGTTGATTTTCTCAGTTTCCTCGTTTAGGAAGCACGTTTTTTGAGCTCGGTTACGATTACATCGTTGATGATATTGAGCGATTCGTCGATCTGTTCTTTCGTCAGTTGTGACGATGCGGATATCCGGAATCTCCTCGCATGTGCGGGAACCGCCGGGAAATCAACCGGTTGGAGGAATAGCCCCCGTTTCTGTATTTCCGCA
>CAYLZA010000422.1:0-3725 GCA_964387575.1 uncultured Spirochaetales bacterium
CGCGCAAGACCGCGCAGCTGATAAATGAGCAGCTCGGGGTCAATCGCAAGCAGATTCGCGATATGATCGAGCGATCGGTAAGACGAATGCTCGCCGAGCAGGCGCCCGAGCTCGGCGAGGAACAGGTCGAGCAGCTGGTCCGGGAGTGGATTCAACGGGCGGAGGAGGAGAGCAACATCGATGGCTCGGTGGGTAGTGATTCCGCAGCCGGCGCCTCCGGCGGCACCGACGCCGGGCGCGGTGAAACGAAAGACGGGGTCGGCGCGGGATTTGTCGACTCCGGTGATGTTTCGGCAACCGGCCGCAGAAGCGGCATTTCGGATGCGGACGAAAAACGAGACAGGCCGGACGGAGCCGCCGAGCGATCGGACGCGATTCCCGCCGATGCACTTTTGACGATGATTAAGCAGTTTGTAGCGTATTCAACCGGTGCGATGAGCGTTCGCGAAGAGATGCAGCTCAAGGAAGAGATGTCGGACTGGCACGAACGGTATTGGAAAATGTTTCCCCAGGTTATACGAAGGCTCATGACACTTTTCCTGCGCGGAGCAATCAACAGCGAGGAGTTCTGGCAGGGGATAGACGATGCGGTCGGCCGCTGATCGCGGACTCGTCACGTCCGGTCGAGAATAAAGCGAAATGTACTGTCTGCAAATCCCGGAAGCCGCTCATGACCGTAGTCGGGATACATAACCATATCCTTTTCCGTAGACAGCTTGTTGTATGTGGCGAACTGCGACGAAGGCGGACATACCTGATCCATCATCGCGATTGCCCAGAAAACCGTTCCGCGTATCCGATTGGCCAGATGCTGTATATCGATATAGCCGAGGGTTTTGAAAATCTCATTTTCCCGCTCGTGACGGGGATCGAATAGACGAAAATAGTCGGTCAGCTCCTGATAGGCGTTTTTCGCCAGATCCATTCCCCAAACGCGCCGATAATCGGAGAGAAAGGGAAATGTCGGTGCGAGGCATGTGATTCGCGGCTCGAGCGCCGAGCAGGCAACGGTAAGGCCGCCGCCTTGCGATCCTCCCATCGCGGCTACGCGATTTTCATCGACTTCATCCATTGACATCGCTATCGATGCAAGCTGGGCGGTATCGAGAAAAACGTGTCGGAACAACAGGTTTTCCGGATCGTCGTCGAGACCGCGAACAATATGTCCTTTGAACGTATTGCCACGTACGCCACCGCTATCCTCGGAGCTCCCTCCCTGACCGCGGCAATCGAGCGCAAAAACGCTGAATCCCGCCGATACGTAGGGCAGCTTGTCGGTCCAGTCGCCGGCGTTTCCCGAGTATCCGTGAAACTGAAGCACGGCCGGGTGTGGTGTGTCCGCGTGGGTGGGTCTGAGATAAAGCGCATGAATCCGCGCGTCTCGTACACCGGTGAACGTCAGATCAAAACACTCTGCGAACGGGGCCTGAAAATCGGATGCTTCGATCTCGATTTTCGGATCGATCGAACGCATCTCTTCTATCGCACGAGACCAGTATTCATCGAAATCATCGGGTTTCGGATTTGTCCCACGGTATTCTTTGAGCTCGTGAAGCGGCATTTCAAAAAGCGGCATGGTGACTCCTGTTGCGTAAGTGTACGCAAATGCAAACGGAATATACGGGTTGAGATGTTAGTACGAAATCGCAGCGGGTGCAACGCGCCCTTACTGATCCGAATTGTGTGGATTATGTAGATGTGTGCAGCGGACATCCCTGTTGCTTCGGGCTCTATGGGCGGTTGTACGATCGGCGTGTCGGGGATAAGATCGGCGTATGAAAATAACCGTGCGTCTTGATGGAACCGACTTCAGAGCCGAGCTCGATAACGGGGCGATAACGACCGCGTTGGCAGCTGCCATGCCTTTGACCGTGCGTATGACGCGCTGGGGCGATGAGCTGTACGGCGACATCGGAGAGGTTGGGGAGACGCTGACCGATCTGCCCGAGGGACGAGAGATTATGTCGGTCGGCGAGCTCGCGTATTGGAAACCCGGCAATGCACTATGTATCTTTTACGGTCCGACACCGGTGAGTACCGATTCACGCCCACGGGCGGCGTCGGCGGCGGTAGTGATCGGACGTGTTCTCGACGAGGTTGAATCACTGAAATCGTGCGGCCCGTCGGTAAAATGTGAGCTCATCGAGGAACAATAAAAGCCATTGGGTGGACCAAATTCGCCCGACCAGTCGTGAATGGTCGGGCGATTGACGTTATAATCCCAATACGTTAGTTTGCGCATTAAGGATACAATCCTAACTGTTTCGATACTAGAATAAAGAGGAACCAAGACTGAGCTGGAATAATCTGCACACCGATTCGATTGTTCTCAATCTCAACAGTACAGAGAAGAAAGACGCAATTCACGAGCTGGTCATACGAGCCGGTGCATTTGCGGGTGTTAATGATCTCGACGGGCTCGAACAGACGATACTCTTGCGAGAGGAGTCTATGAGTACCGGATTCGGCAAGGGGGTGGCTATATCACACGGTGAATCCTCCGAGCTCGATCATGTAACGATTGCAATGGGAGTTTCAAAACAGGGAATCGAGTTTGCTTCAATGGACGGGGAGCCCGTTCATGTCCTGTTTTTAATTGTAAATCCACGGGAAAAACGCGGGGCGTATTTACAGACACTTGCGATGCTCACGAGAATGCTGAGACTCTCCGAGGTACGGAACAAGCTTCAATGCTGTACCTGTTGTGGCGAGATTGAGCAGACGCTCGAAACTGCGCTCGAATCAAGCGCCGGCGCTATATAGCACAAGGACCACCGGGTACTATAAACGACCCTTTTCGTCAGATGTTTCGACCGATGAGGAGGCTCACCAATAAGGGAATAATTCCCTTATCTCAACGGGCCGTCGCATTTCGAAGCTTCGATTTGCTGCTATACCTGTGAGGATCGACGCCGCACCTGCGTGATGATCGGCGGCATGACCGAGCGGGTCATCTTCGACACCGACAAATAGATCGTTCAGCAATCTGATATCTCCACCACCGTGTCCGCCTTCGCCCGATTCTTCTACGGGTACTTCTACAGGCTTTTGCCACAATCTCCGGACGAGAATCCGGGCCGGTTCATCGATCTGAAAATCTTTCGCATTTCGAATGATCGGTTGGTTCGGATCCTCATTCGCACCGGAAACGTATGGCTGTTCCTGTATCTCCGCTTCGAGCCGCCCTTCGGTGCCGTTTAGCGCCACCCGAAATCCCTCCCACGGCGAATAGGCGGTCAGGTGGTACGTCATGACGGCGCCGTTCTCGTATCGTACTACGAGCCCCATATCATCTTCAATCGAAATACCGTCACCAAACACGCTCTGGTCCCGACGGTAGCCGTCTTCGTGCTCGGCGTCGAGATAGAGCTCTTTCAGGAGCTTTTCCTCCGAGAGATCGAGAGCGAACGGATCATCATGTGCCTTTGGATTACCGGTTCCACGATCGTAGAACTTCTCGATACCACGCTCTTCTGCGTTCGCCCGGCCGTAATACACGAGATTTCCGATACCGTATACACTTTGGGGCCTGCTGTTTATCCACCAATTGACAAGATCGAAATGATGGGTCGCCTTGTGGACCATCAGACCGCCCGAGTTGCGTTTGTCTCTATGCCAACGTCTGAAATAATCTGCTCCGTGACGTGTATTGAGAAGCCACTCGAAATGGATCGGCCTGCTGCAGCAGGAACGTAAAGGTGTAGCCTCGTTTCTGCCTCTGGAGC
>CAYLZA010000423.1:0-3724 GCA_964387575.1 uncultured Spirochaetales bacterium
TATGAAAAGCGCAATCCGATACTCCATATCCGTTGCGGCCGTGTTGGTCGTACTGCTTCTCGGAGCCTGTGTTTCGATACCCGAGGAGCCGTCCTGGATAGACAACTATCCGACCGATCCGCAATACTATATCGGGATCGGTTCCTCGAATTCCGGAGACAAGAGCCGCGATCAGGAGCTTGCCAGGTCAAAAGCGTTGGCGAATCTCGCCTCGTCGATTTCGACCGAGATCCGCAGCGAGCAGACCTTCGTGACGAGGGAGAGCCCGGACGGGGATACCGAATCAGCCGCCGAAATCGTTATCAACGAGGCGGTAAATCAAAACCTCACGGAAGTGGAGACGGTCGGCTCGTACTACTCCGACGGCATCGGGTACTGGTTCTATCTTCGTATCAACCGGCGTACCTGGGAGGAGATTCAGGGACGCGAGATGCGGAAACTCGAGGAACGAGTGCTCGGGATTATAGAGCCGGAGCTTTCGCGAGCATCCGTAACCGTCGCCGGAACAATCGGGGCGCTTTGGAAAGGCTGGGAGATCGTGATGCGCTCGCCGTATGCGGGACTGATCGAGACGAGGCTCGCCGGAAACAGCGGCGTACTGATCGATCTAATCGAACGGGAGCTCGCCGATTCGGTCTCTTCGCTCTCGATCGGCTTTTCTCCGGATCCGCTCGTGCTCGATGCCGGTCGAACGGCCGATGTTCGCATCGACGTTCAGTCATCATCCGGTATTGCTCCGGGATCATTCGCGTTGGAGTTATTTCACGGTGATGAAACGCTCGGCGGTTATGTTACCGACGAGTCCGGCTCGTATTCGGGAACAGTAGAGCTCCCGGATCAGAGCGCAGGCAAGACGACCGTCACGGCCACGATCGATCTTTCCCGTTTAGGTGTCGATCTCGAACGAATCCCCCGACAGATCCTCGTCCCGGAAGCGGATCTGGATGTCGAAATTCAATTGATTCGGGCGTTCTTCGAGCTGATGACACCGGAGAAGCTCGAGCTCGGTAATCCTGCCGGCCCCTTGAGAGCATATCTCGCCGATTTTCTCCCGGTGGAAATTACCGCCTCCGAGTCGGCGGACACCTCATATACAATACGCGTCAGGTTGTCGATGAGGGAAGCTTTGAAAAACGATTACGGTTTGCTGTTTGTGTATCTACAGAGTGAAATAGCCGTCCTCCGGGGGGGAAACACCTTGTTCAGCGCGCAGCTCGACGAGGTAAAAGGCGGCGGTTTGAACTCCGCGCAGGCTCAGCAGAAGGCTTTCGATGAGCTCATCAAAACGCTGGAAGGGAGAACCCCGATTCGGGAAGGTCTTATCGAAGTGTTCCGAATTGAATAGCCCATTACGCGGCGCTGCCGTGCCCGTGCGGTCGGCGCGTCTTACGGAATAGAATATGAACGAGCTGCTGTTTGTCGGATTGATGGTGGTGAACTTTGCCGCCATCATCGCGATGTATCGAGTCTTCGGGAAGACCGGTCTCTACGTCTGGATGCCGATTTCGGTTATCCTCGCAAACATCCAGGTTGTAAAAACGATAACGATACTCGGGATTACGGCAACTCTGGGTAACGTTGTCTATGCCACATCGTTTCTGGTGACCGATATTCTCAGCGAAAACTATGGAAAAGGCGATGCGCGCCGGGCGGTGTTTATCGGATTCGCATCGCTCGTTGCAATGACCGGAATCATGTATATGGCGTTGCTTTTCAAGCCCGCGCCGGAGGATTTTGCTCACGAGAGCCTCGTGACGATTTTCTCGGTGATTCCGCGGATCGCCGCTGCGAGTATCGCGGCCTACCTGATTTCGCAACTCCACGATGTGTGGGCTTTTCATCTCTGGAAGCGTATCGTACCGGGAAAACGAAGTCTCTGGCTCAGGAACAACGCGTCGACGTTCATCAGTCAGCTCATAGACAGCGTCGTTTTCACCACCGCCGCGTTTGCAGGTCTCTACGCATTTCCGGTTCTCGTCGAAATCGCGATTACCACATATCTGTTGAAGCTCTTTGTAGCCGTATTCGATACGCCGTTGGTCTATCTTTCGCGTCGTCTGGCTACGAAAAATAGCGATTGAACCCGATGCACCAATGAGCAAAAAACACCGGATGATCGGTTGCGACCTTGGCGATCTGCGTGAAAAATGCGCTCATTGCGGGGCGTTCGGTTTTTCCGAGGGAAATAAGCGCGTTGAGGAACATGCTGCCACCTGAGGGAAACGGAGTGTCCTGCCAGAGTGCCTGGCTTTCCAGCTCGATGTGATCGGAATGACGTAGCCCGTCTTCGTGAATGAAAAGCTTTTCGCACGTATCGATAAGCTCATCCGGGATCTCGTTGAGTTTTTTGTCATACCTCGAGCCCGCCGATAGCGCGAGAAGAAAGGCTGCGTAGTCCTCCAGATAGGTGTTTCCTTTTGTTTCTCCCGAGCCGTAGATAACATGAGGGAGCTTGTCCGTGGTGTACGATCTGAGCTCATTCAAGAGTCCGTCGCCGAGCACCCGATACGCCTCATCCGAGGTCGCCTCGTAGCACTCGTAAAACGCATATGCAAGAAAAGCGTTCCAACTGAACACCGCTTTTTCATCCAGACCCGGCACGGTCCGCTTTGCCCGCCTATCGCGATGTGCCGCAATCAGCCGTTCCGACTCTTCCGGATTTTCGCGGTATCGATCGAAATCGAGCCACGGGAGATAACGATCTTCATGTACCCCGCATTCATCGAGCCTGAACAAATCGGACTCGTCCGGATTCGATCGATTTTCGGTATCTTGCTCGAGCGTGTAATAGAATCCCTCTCCCTCATCGGTGTCTGCGTCGGTGGCGCTGCCGTAGAGCCCGTTCTCGAGCCGCATATGGTTCGACAACCAGGCAATGGATTTCTGCATTGCATACGCCGTCAGCTCGGGCGCCTCATTATACGCGCGTGCGCATAATAACAGTAACGTCGCCTGATCATACAGCATCTTCTCGAAGTGTGGGATTTTCCACTGCGGATCGACCGAGTATCTGAACCACCCGCCCTCGATCTGATCGAACAAACCTTTACAGATGAGCGTTTCGAGCTCTTTCGATACGAGTGATCCGTGTTTCTTTTGAAGCGCGAGGATAAGGTAGAGCGGCTGCGGGAACTGCGGTCCTGAATCGGTTGCCGGAGACTCTATCGATATATTCGAAATCATGCGTTTTACTTCTTCCGTATCGATCGTCTTCTGACTGAACTCCGCACCGATTTCCTGCGTTTTCATCGCTTCGTTCTTCATGTATTCGGCGTGTACGTACTTCAGCACTTCCAGGAGGCGCCCTTTCGGGAGATAGGTAAACCCGTAAAACGGTGCCCGGTTCGGGTTGAGGAAAACATTGAGCGGCCATCCGCCCTGTCCCTGAAGCTGTGCGAGAAACGACATATAATAGCCGTCTACATCGGGGTATTCTTCCTTGTCGACTTTAATGGGCACGAATAGCTCATTGATGATGCCGGCGGTCTCCCCGTCTTCGAACGATTCATGCGCCATCACGTGGCACCAGTGACACGTGGAGTAGCCGATACTCACGAGAAGCGGTTTGTCTTCGCTCCGGGCTTTTTCGAACGCTTCTTTTCCCCACGGATGCCAATCCACCGGATTATCGGCGTGCTGGTTGAGGTATCGACTCGATTCGTTCGCCAGTGCGTTAGGCATTGTATGGGTGAATATAGGAAGGTGCGCAGGAGCGGTCAAATGT
>CAYLZA010000424.1:0-3723 GCA_964387575.1 uncultured Spirochaetales bacterium
GTCGTTCGCCCCGATATCGATGAGAAGAGGCATCGGCGCAAGGAGACCCTGAAGATCATGCAGATGAACGAGATCGAACAATCCCGGCGCAACCTGCATTCCGCAGTAGTTGAGATCTCGAAATCCGAATTGCGGCCAGAAGGCGCTATAGCAGATTATCTCGGCGGCGGAAAAACGCTCATCCGTGAGCGCGGTCCACAACGTCATCGTTCCGCCTCCGCTCAATCCCATAACGCCGAGACGATTCTCATCAACAAACGGAAGCGAGGAAGCGACATCGGTTGCGGTACGTCCGATTGAAAGATTTACCGAAAGCGAGGTCATACCGAGCATAGTGGCGTTCAGGTAGTAGAGATTGCACCAGTCCCGAACACCGCCCTGTAGATTCCAGTTCGGTTTTGCGTCTTCCTTGAGATCACCGCTTCTCATCCAGTCGACGGCGAAGGTTGCGAATCCCTTTTTCGCCATCTGATGACCGTAATCGTAATTGTGCCAGGTAATGTTGTCGGCCCGCTCCGGAGAAAACCGGTTTCCCATAACCGCTTCCTTACCGTACTCTCCGTGCCCGTGCCAACATAGAATGGCAGGGAGTTTTTGCCCGGTTGAATCGTTTTGCTCAGGGCTCGGTTCAGCGGAAGAGGTTTCATCCGGCGGCGCGGCGGGCCCCCGCCGCGCCGGTGCCGCCGTGGCCGTTCGCGCCGTCCCGGTCGACCGTGTCTGCCTCGCCGGCCGGACTGTGCGCGCCGGTCGTGCAGTCAGCATCGTTGCAGATAGATGACGATGGATTTTCATCACGATCCGCTGCTTCAAAAGCCCCTCGTCCTCCCACTCGGCGATGACTTCCGGCTGCGGATCGACCCGCTCGGGATATTTACCGAGCGTTCGTAAAACGGCCGGAAGCGTCTTCTGTTTCCACTCTTCGAACTCTTCCGTCGTGGTTCCGGTGAACGTATTCGAAGGCGTATACTCCCACGCCATTCGCTCGAACATCTTTTGAGGGCTGAAATTTCTGGGCTCTTTGTTTTGATCCGAGTCGAGCATAAAATCCTTCCTCCAGCTATTCACGTCTCTTTGTTCAATCATGACTACGCCGAAAGGACGCGGCTTCAGCTTTAGTCAAACGAAATTTCGTCTCCGCGAACCGATATTCGTCTGCCGGCACCGCCCGGTACATACGCCTCGCCGCACGCGGATTTGATGGCCGCAATCCCTTCATCACCGGTGCAATGAGACGGCATGAGATGTGATATTCCGAGACGACACAGATTTCCTGTAACCCGCTCGATTTCATCTTTGTCCGATTTGAACAAGTGAAATCCTCCGAGCGCGAGCACCGGAGATTCGCCGAGTGTTGTCTCGACCCGCAGCAGCGTTTCAACAATTCCCGGATGAGCACATCCGGTTAGAACTACGATACCTGCGGTCGTTTGTATTGCAAGCGCATGCTCACTCGGCCCGCTTTTTCCCTGCATCGTCCCGGTCGAGAATATCCCCGATTCGAGCTCGCTCCACGGTCCGACCCGCACAACGTCGGCTTTATCAATCAATTCGTCGTCGTACGTCGCGGAAAAATCACTCGGCGCGTAGAGCTTCAACCTCGCTCCTTCCCGCTCATCGAGTAACGATCGTAGCCCACCGGTATGATCATGATGATCGTGCGAAACCGCTATCGCTTCTATGCTTCCGCTGGAAATCGAGGCGCGTTTCATATTTCGTAGCAACGTGGCCCCGTCTTCTCCGGTATCGAAAAGAAAGGTATGCTCGCCGGTTTCCACGACCGCGGCGAATCCCCATCCGGTACCGTACGTTTCGCTCCACAGATAGTTATCAAACACAATAGTAATAGACAGATCGGACAACACGGGAAGCTCCTCATATATGGTTGGTCGTGCCGATTATACTCCAATCGGTTTTCCGTGCATATGCACGGGCGGTCCACCCGGCGCCGATACTCTTCCGATCCACGTAAGCTTGTGATAGACTCCGGAAAATCCAAAGGAGAACATCTGATGAATGAGCTACATATTTACAAGAAGCGTCTGCAGCAATTCATCGATCGAGTACATAAAGAACGCTACTCCGATTCGGTTACGCTCAAAGCACGTTTTACCTACGATCAGGATGCACCGATACCGCTCGGAGAGATAGATTCCCGGCAATTTACCGATATACAACCGGGAGACCTCTGGGGCTCGCAATGGGGAAGCGCCTGGTTTCGTTTCGAAGGAACGGTGCCTGAGCGTTTTGCCGGGAAAGAAGTGCTTGCGTTGATCGACGTGGACGGAGAAGCATGCGTTTTCGTCGACGGGAATCCAGAGCGGGGGCTTACACATAGAGACACAAAAGACGGTCCTCATTTGAAGCGGCGTGTTCCCGTGGCGAATCCCGCCGGCGGTAATGAGCGAGTATCGATACTGGTGGAAGCCGGAGCAAATGGATTGTTCGGGCGTGAGCGAAAAGATGCATTTTACCTGCGTCAGGCGGATCTCGTGGTATTCAATCGGGATCAATGGCAACTCGCACTCGATTTGCGGGTGTTGTTCGATCTCGCCGAGGCGCTTCCCGACGATTCCCCGAGAGCTGCAAAGATCTATTACGGTTTGAACAAGATAGCGAATATCTACGGAAACGGAGAGAAGATCGATGAGTGTCGTGAGATAGCGGCTCAGTTGTTTGCAAGCCCGGCGTGGGCGAGCGATATGACGGTGTACAGCATCGGTCATGCCCACATCGATCTGGGGTGGCTGTGGCCGGTCCGGGAAACCAAGCGTAAGGGAGCACGCACGTTTTCCACTGCTCTTCGTCTTATGGAAGAATATCCCGAGTACCGTTTCGGCGCGAGCCAACCGCAGCTCTACCAGTGGATGAAAGAAGAGTATCCCGAGCTGTATTCCGAAATCGGAAAGGCGATCAAAAGCGGGAGATGGGAGTGCCAGGGGGCGATGTGGGTAGAGCCGGACATGAATGTACCTTCCGGTGAATCGCTCGCCAGACAATGTCTCTACGGCAAGCGATTCTATCGTGACGAGTTCGGAAAGGATGTGCGCAATCTCTGGCTTCCGGATGTTTTCGGTTATTCTGCGGCTCTGCCTCAGATTCTCAAGAAATCGGGCGTCGATATTTTCATGACCCAGAAAATATCATGGAATGAAACCAATACCTTTCCGCACCACACGTTTTATTGGGAAGGTATAGACGGCACACGTATTTTGACGCACTTTCTTCCGACGAACGACTACAATCTGCGAAACGATCCTGGGCAGCTCATAGAATCGCAACGGCGTTTTGCGCAAAAGGATGTGCAGTCGGCATTTCTCAATCTATTCGGCATCGGCGACGGCGGCGGCGGTCCCTCACGTTACCACATCGAGCGCGGTCTGCGGCTGCAAAACACCGAAGGGTCGCCGAAAATAAAAATGGCTTTTGCGGAGGAGTTTTTCGACGAAATTTCCAAAACGTCGGAGAACGATCTTCCGGGTTGGAGCGGAGAGCTCTATCTCGAATTGCACCGGGGTACATTGACGACACAGGGCCGGATTAAAAAGTATAATCGCTTACTCGAACAGCGGCTCAGGACCCTCGAGTTTCTTGCTTCGATCGCGGAACAGTCGAAGGAGGGAAGCTATCCTCACGACAAAATCGAATCCATATGGAAAGATACGCTTCTCAATCAGTTTCACGACATCCTGCCGGGCTCATCGATAACATGGGTTTACAATGATG
>CAYLZA010000425.1:0-3716 GCA_964387575.1 uncultured Spirochaetales bacterium
CCACTTACTGATGCCGTTTCTTACGATACCGCCTGACCACACCAGTGTGGTCAGGCGGATCGCCGGGAAACGGCTTTTTGGTGATTACCGGCGCCGGGCAATTCAAAATCTGTTTGCAGATTTTGAATTGCTTGAGGTCAAGCCCGCGGCCCGTGGTATTGGACACATTGACCCCTGCCGAGGTGCGTGATACCGTCTGATATCTTGAACTCGGCCGGTTGTCTCTCTCTATGAGTATTTCAAAGCCTGCTACCCTCGGGATTATTGCGTGCCCCGGAGGAGAGCACTTCGCCCGCGGGATTATTCGGCATCTGCGATCGATATACAAAAAGAAATACAGCAAAACCGCGGAGGCAATTGCGGCGAAGTACCACATATCGAAAAATGAAGCGATTCGCACGATAAACCTCGAAGCCGATCTTCACACCGCAAAGATGAATCGATCTACCGATCCATACCGGTTGATTCCGCCTCAATTTCAGCTTCCGGTGCGCTATACTCGATTCGCCAACGGCGAGTTCAAAGCAGAAATCAATTCCTCGATACGGGGGATGGAGATCTACGTTGTACAGGATGTCGAAAATCACTATCCGATTGCGTGCAACGAAACCGGGGAGTCTTATACGCTCTCGGTAAATGACCACTGTATGGTCTTATTTACAACGATTGATGCAGTGCTTCAGGCAGGTGCCGAATCAGTGACATTGGTCCTTCCGACGTATCCTTTTGCACGGCAGCATGTAAAAAAAGGCCGTGAAGCGCTCACCGCTTCAATGTTTAGCCGTATTATCGAGTATCTCGGAGCTAAGCGCGTTATTACTCTCGATATACATTCAAAAGAGATCGAGAACAGCTTTCATCATGTGCGACTCGAGAACCTTCATAGCTCATATCAAATTCTTAGAAAACTCAAGAATATCGTTAACCTCGACAATGAAGAAATGGTCGTCGTGTCGCCGGACACGGGTGCCGTTGATCGCAATAAATTTTACGCCGGAAGTCTTCACATGCCGCTCGCGCTTCTCTATAAGGAACGAGACTATTCAAAAGTGACTCGAAATGCGGAAGAGAACAATATTACTTCGCTCCGGCTTCTCGGATCGGTTGCCGGCAAATCGGTTTTTATGGCTGACGATCTTCTGGGAACCGGAGGTACATTGATTTCGGCAATGCGATTTCTCAAAAATGAAGGGGCAAAGGATATTATTTGTGCGGCAAGTCTTCCGCTGTTCACGAACACGGCGATTCGAACGTTTGATGAAGCTCATAACGCAGGGCTTTTTCAGCGAGTCATCGGTACCAATGTTGTCTACCACGACACAGGTCTTCTATCATGTAAATGGTACGTTCAGGCGGATGTGTCGAGTCTTTTCGCACGAGTGTTATTCAGATTACATCACAGCCGCTCGTTGAGCGAGCTTCTCGACAACCGAACAATTATTCAACGATTATTAAAACGAGAATATGAGTAGCTCAACAACACCAACAGTATTATCCGTAGATATCGGAACATCCTCGGTAAAAGCCGGGCTTATCGACGGCCAAAGCCGCTTGATAGAATGGGGAAAAGAGAGTATTCGATTTACAGCGGAAACGAAACAGGGCATCTATGAAGTAGATGATTTACCCGTTCAGTGGGAAGAAGCCGTTTCGAGCCTGGTCGGGCGCATGTCGAGAATCAGATCGATATCGGCCGTGTCGGTAAGTGGGAACGGACCGACTATCGTTCCCGTAGCGAGTGACGGAAAACTGCTTACCCCCGTACTTCTCTGGATAGATGAACGGGCGCACCGGATACCCGGAGAACATTCGTTTTTTCTTCCGAAAGTCGCGTGGATTATGCGCAATAAACCGGAGGTATATGAGAATGCGTGGAAGTTTTTCTCGTGTCCTGAGTATCTGGCGTACAGACTCACCGGGGAGGCGGCAACTGCATCACCTTCCGATGCATTTGATCCCTATTTCTGGGATGACGCATCAAGCCGACACTACGGAGTCGATTTTGATAAGCTACCGCCGTGTGTACGATTAACCGATAAAATCGGTGACGTAACCAAAAAGGCGTCAGAACAATTCGGACTACCGATGGGGACACCGGTATTTGTCGGAGGACCGGACTTTTTTATGGCACTTTTGGGTACCGCGACGGTGGAGCCGGGACGTACATGCGATCGGGCGGGAACCTCTGAAGGAATAAATCACTGTGCGGAATCTGCGGTATCGAGCTCAAAACTCAGGACACTACCACATGTCATCCCGGGCAAATACAATGTCGCCGGAATACTCTCGTCGACCGGTAGAATTTTCGAATGGTTCAAACATATTTCGGGCCAGCAGCAGATCTCTTACGACAAAATGCTTCAGGCCATTGTGGCGCTACCGCACGGTGGGAAAAGACCGTTGTTTTTACCTTCGCTCTACGTCGGGGCGACGTACGAGTTCACCGACGCGGTGTTTATGAATCTGGAACCGGATCATGATGCGGCGGATCTCGGAAGAGCAATCGTCGAATCGATCGGTTTTTCCATCAGGAACCTCGTGGAGACGCTCGAGTCTGAAAGCTGCCCGATCGATGAGCTTTGCGCATCAGGTGGTCAGGCGAGAAATCATGAATGGAATCAAATGAAGGCGAATATCACGGGACGATGCATCCGTATTCCCGAAATAATCGATGCTGAGCTTACCGGAGACGCCGTAGTTGCAATGACCGGTTTCGGCATGTTCGACAATCTCGTCGAAGGCGCCGAATCGTTATTTCGCGTGGAGCGCGATTTCGAGCCTGACGACGCCGAACACGCTGCATTTGCCGACGAATACGAGCGGTTTCTCGAAGTGCGGGACAGAGTTATGGGGATCGCAGCCGACTATCGAAATACGCCGAGTAGAAACGAATGATCCTTGAGCCACATATCGTGAGCTCGGTAGTCCGGGCACCAACCGGCTACACGGTCCCAGAAGACAGGTGAGTGATTCATCTCGTATTGATGGGCGAGCTCGTGCAGAATCAGATACGTACGAACGGCGGGGGGAATCATGATCGCTCGCCAGTTAAGCGAAATATTACCCCGACCTGATGAGCTGCCCCAGCGCGTGCGCTGATTGCGAATAAAGACTTTGGAAATCGGTATATTGCGTTTGCGTGAATGGTCGCGAGCTTTCTCGACGAGTATCTTTTTTGCATGTATTTTGAGCGCGTTGCCCAACTCGTTTCGCGTTTCCCGGGAGGCCTCCTTCAACCGGAATTCTTCCGAGGCGATGAAAGAGATTGTTTGATTCTGTCGGTCGATGGTAAGCCGATTGTGTGGTTGAGGATTCTCGCTCGAAAAAGGCGAGAAAATTCTCGTGGCATGCCAGACGCCGTCGATCATGATCGTTGTCAGGGGTTCCATCATTCGAGCGTTGTCCTGTGCCCGGGTCAATCTACGAGAAAGCCATGATCGCTTTGTATCGAGCGCGTTCAGGATTTTTGCGTCGGTTGCCGCATAAGGAGCCGATACCCGCAGATCACCGGCATGCGAGATCCTCATGTTGATATGCTTCTGCCCCTTTCGTCGGATTATCCGGTATGGTACCGACATACCGTCGATTTCGAGAAACCCCGTCATATAGGTGTGAATATACCCTGAATTAAACGGTATTTGAATATGGAGTGACGATAGAGCAGGAATTCGCATTATGAACCGTTGGCACGGTTTTCCACTACCATAACCCTGTTT
>CAYLZA010000426.1:0-3712 GCA_964387575.1 uncultured Spirochaetales bacterium
CGGCTTTCCTGCGGACGGGGAAGGCCCGATCCGCGAGGTAACACTTTCGCCTTTTTTTATAGACGCGTACGCGGTTACCAACAGACAGTTTGCGGAGTTCGTCGATGCCACCGGCTATGTTACCGATTCCGAGCAGTTCGGATGGTCGTTCGTGTTTCATGGACAGGTTCCCAAGCGCGCCTGGAAACGGGGCGAGGCAAAGCGGGTTCCCGGGCTTCAATGGTGGGTTGCCGTTGACGGTGCGAGCTGGCGTAAACCCGAGGGGGCGGGTTCGACGATCGATGAAAAACTCGATTATCCGGTGATACATGTTTCCTGGGCCGACGCCGTCGCCTATTGCACATGGGCCGGTTTGAGACTTCCGACCGAGGCGGAGTGGGAGTTTGCGGCGAGAGGTGGGCTCGAGCAGGGGAAGTTTGCGTGGGGTAACGAGCTACCGGAAAAGCACGCCGAGGACGGTGTCGATCGATTGCAGTTGCCTGGTTATTCGGTTTTTCTGATCTCGATTCAATTGATCTCCGCCGTCGGATTTCGCGATTTCCTCGAGCGTGTCGGTTACCGCGTTGAACGCAACTCCGACGCTGAAATCGTCGTTCATGTGCTTCACAAATTGACTCTCGATAGAATCCACCAACTGGTCAACCGAGGATTTACTCCCGTTTGACTTCTTCTTACCGGATGAAGCGCTCCGTTCCGTGAGCTTTTCCACGAGACTGCGGACTCTTTCCAATCGTCCAATCGTACATTCGAACGTTTCGTCGGTGAAGTTGAGCTTTTTCCGGTAGTGCTCATGAATAAGAAAAAAACGCAGATGTTTGTGATCGTATCCGCGTTCGACGAGATTGTCCGGATACAGGATGTTACCTCTGCTTTTGGACATCGGCGTGCCGTCGACGATGAGGTGTTCTCCGTGCATATAGTAGTTGGCGTAGGTCTTCCCCGAATGCGATTCCATAATGGCGATATTGTAATCGTGGTGACGATAGATGTTGTCGATACCGCCGCAGTTGATATCGACCTGTGTACCGAGTTGCTGGAGAATCATTGCCGGATCCTGTATATTCCACGCCGGTCGTCCCCGACCGATTTCGGTATCCCAGTATGCCGAGCCCGGTTTTTCATTGTCGTGTCCGTGCCAGAGGATGAAATCACCAAGATTCCACCGGTTGCCGTTATAGGTGTCCTTTCTGAACTTCACTTTCTTTTTCGGCCATTTGCTCATATCGAGTCTGAACAATTTGCCGAAATCGTCGAACGTGAGCGGATCGAACAGGACATCCCCTTTATCCCAGTAGGCGTGACCATCTTTAACGAGCTTCTGTATGATCTCTACCGCCTGATCCACACTTGTCGATGATCTCGGGATTTCAGGCGGCAATTTGAGTCCGAGCAGCTCAGCTTCGCGGAAAAAATGCTTCTGCACTGCTCCGGTAATCTCCTCGACATCCTTTCCCGCGTTTTCGGCTTCAACGATGGCTTTGTCCTCTACGTCGGTGAAATTGATAACCCGCCTGACATGGTAGCCGAGATATTCGAGATATCGGACGACGATATCCTCGTACAGAAACGTTCTGTAATTACCGATATGCGGACGCCGATACGTCGACGGGCCGCAGGTAAATATTTTTACTTCTCCTGATTTTCTCGGTTTGAATCTCTCGACGGACCTGCTCATCGTGTTGTAGAGCCGCAATGTGTCACTCATAATTTGTCACCACCTTGAGGATAGTAAAATAGGAAATTGAGCCGGCGGTGTCAAAAGCCTGACCACCTGACCACACAATCGGTTGGAGAATGAATATTTTTGTTTGGTAAAGCAGCGCAATCATGACGAATCAATGAGATCTGTTTCCACGACCGATTGTGTGGGCAGGCGATCGCTTGTCCGCGCAACTTTTTATGTGTACACTAAAATCGAGGTGCCCATGTCGGACGGTCAAGAAGGCAGGATTTTCGATCCCGGCATAATCGAGGAATCGGACGAACAGCTCAAAGAACCCGACATGTACAAGGTGCTGTTGCACAATGACGACTATACGACCATGGAGTTCGTCGTAGAGGTTATTCGGGTTGTGTTTCGGAAATCACTGCTCGAAGCGACGAAAATCATGCTCGATGTTCATAGAAAAGGTATCGGAATGGTAGGCACCTACACCTACGATATAGCTACTACCAAGGCACGACGGGTAATGAAACTGGCAAAACAACGTGAATACCCGCTTCGTTGCACAGTCGAAAAGGCATAGGCAAATGAAAGTTAGTGAGGATGTACAGAGTATTCTCAACGCCGCATACATGGATGCAAAGGAACGGCAGCATGAATACCTTACCCCTGAGCATATCTTATACGCGTCGATATATTTCGACACTTCCCGCGAAATTCTCGACGATTGCGGCGCTGATGTAGAAGAATTGACCAATAATCTCGAGGACCATCTTCAGAACCGGGTACCGGTAGTAAAGGATTCTGAACCGGTACAGTCGATGGGATTCCAGGGAGTAATCGAGCGCGCGGTTTTTCACACCGAAGCGTCACAGAAAGAAATAGTCGATATCGGCGATATTCTCGTATCGATTTATGACGAGGAGCAATCGTACGGAGCCTATTTTCTCAAGAAAGCCGGAGTTACCCGGTATAATCTGCTTCACGTCATCTCGCACGGTGGCATACTCCCTTCTCCCGATCGTGACAGAACCGAACGGCAGGAGGAGGCTGAGACCGAGACCGAGGCCGGACCCGAAGGTGATCAGCATCAGAAGAAGAAACGGCGCAAGAAAGATGCGTTGAGCGAGTTTACCAGAGAGCTCACCGAAGCGGCGCGGAACGAAGAGCTCGAGCCGCTCATCGGTCGTGAAGAGGTGCTCGAACGGACGATCCAGGTCCTCTGCCGACGACTGAAGAACAATCCGGTTCTCGTCGGCGACGCCGGCGTGGGCAAAACCGCATTGGCCGAGGGGCTCGCAGCGAGAATCGCCGAGGAGAAGGTTCCCTCGAACCTGCTCGGGTATTCGGTGTACGCGCTCGATATGGGAAGCCTCCTCGCGGGAACACGGTTCAGGGGAGATTTCGAAGAACGAGTAAAGAAGGTTATCTCCGAGCTCGAGGAACGGGACAAGGTTATTCTCTTTATCGATGAAATTCATACGATTGTCGGTGCAGGAGCCGTGTCCGGGGGCTCGATGGATGCATCCAATCTTCTCAAACCTGCTCTTCAGGCGGGGCGGATTCGATGTATGGGCTCCACCACGTATGATGAATACAAGAAGTTCTTCGACAGGGATCGGGCGCTTTCGCGACGGTTCCAGAAAATCGAAGTCGACGAAACAACGCCGGATGAGACATTCGAGATTCTCAAGGGGCTCAAGGATCGATACGAAGAGTATCACGACGTAACCTACACCGATGAGGCGTTGAGAGCCGCGGTGGATTTGTCGGATCAGTATATTAACGATCGACAGCTTCCGGACAAGGCTATCGATGTGATAGACGAGGCCGGCGCGTTTATGCGTATCCAGGCGTACAAGGACGGTGCCGAGCAGCACTATACGCTCGGAGATCAGGAGATAGAGCGGATCGTGGCAAAGATCGCGCAAATACCGGAACGCTCGGTTTCGGTGTCGGAAAAAGATCGCTTGAAGAACATCGAGGAGGAGCTCAAGAAGCGAATCTTCGGGCAGGACGATGCGGTAGGGACGGTTGCCGAGGCGGTGA
>CAYLZA010000427.1:0-3711 GCA_964387575.1 uncultured Spirochaetales bacterium
GGCCGGTACGCACCGTTCCGTCGGGAGGGGGTGGCCGCATAGGCCACTCCCTCCCGAATTTGCCATTTACAAATGGTGCGCGATGCCGGTGAGAGTCAACGGATCTAAGAGCACAGTTTGATTTGAAATATCTTAAATCCATGTAATTGGCTAATTTCATGGATTTATAATCCGTGAAATATAGACAAAGAACCCAGGAAGGCGGTATTCTTCAGACCGATGCACATCCCACGGGTATACGAACACTTGGACGAGCGCATGCGCCCGGGCAAGGTCCTCGTGCTCTCGGGACCTCGGCAGGTGGGCAAAACCACCTTGGTTCGGCGGTTCCTGGAGCGAGTCGGTCGACGTTCGTTGTACGTCACAGGAGATGACGTGCGAGCTCAAGAGGCGTGGGGTTCGATGCGGCTCGACAGGCTGCGGGAGCTGGTGGAAGGATACGACGTCGTGGTACTCGACGAGGCGCAGCGTGTGCCGAATATCGGCATTTCACTCAAGTTGCTCGTTGACGCCGGCGTGCCGACACAACTGATAGCCACCGGTTCATCGTTATTCCAGCTCGCCGGGCAACTGGGCGAGCCGTTGACCGGCCGGCAGGTGACCCTGCGGATGTTCCCCGTCGCCCAACTGGAATTGAACGAGCTTCGCAACCGTGCGGAGCTGCGCGAACACCTCGAGGAGCACCTGATCTATGGCGCCTATCCCGAAGTCGTCGCCGCGAGATCACAATCCGAGAAGCGAAGACTCCTCGACGAGATAGTCGGCTCATACCTTCTCAAGGATGTGCTCGAGCTCGAACGGGTGAAGAGCTCGAAGGTGCTCCTCGATCTTCTCCGTTTGATCGCGTATCAGATTGGATCCGAGGTATCTCTCACCGAGCTAGGAGGCAAACTCGGACTCGACTCCAAGACGATAGGACGGTATCTGGACCTGCTGGAAAAGGGGTACGTCCTGTTCAACGTTCGGGGGTACAGCAGGAACCTCCGCAAAGAGATCACCAAGAAGAGCAAGTACTTCTTTTACGACACGGGCGTCAGAAACGCCGTGATTGCGAACTTCAACTCCCTCGATCTTCGCGACGATATCGGCGGGCTGTGGGAAAACTTCCTGTTCATCGAGCGTCTCAAGCTCCTTGCCTACCAGTCAATATCGGCAAACCACTACTTCTGGCGGACCTGGGACGGTCAGGAGATCGACATGGTCGAGGAACGAGAGGGCCGACAGGATGGGTACGAGTTCAAATGGCGCGGCCGAACACCGAAGCCTCCACGGGACTGGAGTGCAACCTACGCGAAGGCCTCATACTCGGTAATCGACCGAGAGAACTGGATCGATTTCGTGCTGGAGGAGTGACAAAGCTTCCCGGGCGGGGAGAGGGGCAAAATGGAGATGTCAAGTGCAATTTGCGCCCCTTGCTTCTCGATCGGCCGGGCCGGAGGAAGGTCACCGGCGCGAAGGAGCTCGAGATACACCACGTTCTCCAGGGGCCCTGCGATGTCGCCGTCGGAATAGCCGATCAGACCGTGGCGAATCCCCACGTCTGCCATGAAGTACTTGTCGTTGAGATAGAGCTGCGCGGGCTCGTGCGCGAGATCGGCCCCGGGCCGCAGGATGCGAAGCTGCGCTACTTTACGGCCGAGAGGGGACCGGCATGAGCGCGACCCAGGAATTCGCATTATGGACAGCCGGCTCGGTGACATCCATGGACTTGGTGAGGCGAATGCGAAACGTATGATCACTGCCCCGTTCGTTGCAGAGCGAGCCATTTTCGTGTATTATTCCATGCATGGCAACCAAGACGATTTCGCTCGAACTCGACGCCTACGAGCGCCTGCGGAAGGCCAAACGTCCTGGTGAGTCCTTTTCCGAGGTCGTCCGACGTGCTCGCTTCGGTCCGGCCGACGCAACGGGGAGGTCGATACTCGAAAGTCTTGCGAGTCGCACACCGACTGAGGCTGACTTTCGTGCCGTCGCGTACTGGAGCGAAGGGGCTGGAAAGGCCAGGACCTCGAGTCCGTCGAGCTGGAAAGATACTGATTCATGATGGTTCTCGATACGTCGTTTCTCATCGATCTGCAACGCGAATGGGCAAAGGACGAACAGGGCGTGGCATCTCGCTTCCTGCTTTCCCATGGCGGAGAGGAGTTCGCGCTGTCGGTCATCACTGCGACCGAGTTTCTCGAAGGCTACGAGGTATCGCGTGACGGAGAAGCATTTCTCGAACCGTTTGAATGGATCGATGTCACACCGGCGATAGCGCGCATGACCGGTGGCATCCGGCGAACGCTCCGGCGAACCGGCAGGATCATAGGAGATTTCGATGTTTTGATCGGAGCCACCGCACTTGAGCTTGGGGCGACGCTCGTCACCGCCGATACCGGACACTTCGAAGCCATCGATAAATTGTCGATCGAATCCTATCGTTGATATACACGGCATTGCTGCCGATAGCAACGAACGCGCCGAATGCGAGCTCGCCGGGCGGTGAAAGTTGATCTGCGCATCCTCAGAGGTTATGAGAAACGCGAAGAATACGGGGGGCCGTCGCGGGCTCGCCTCAGGAATCCATGGAAAAAGGTGGGGAATATGATTACCCTCGGCGCTGCTGTTTCGAGGAGAGACTGCGGCGATTCATCGCTCGGTCATGTCGGGCAGGATAGCCCCATTGATGAGTCCTGCAATTCTGAACGAATACGTCCGTGTGCTCAGTTGCCCGAAGTTCGACCTGACCAGACTCGGAGATCCGCTATCTGGTCGACAGGTAGACCGGCCGCCGGACCGTTCCCAGGTTGCGTGGATGCAGCTCGAGGTGCATCCTGGATTTGAGAAAACGACGGATGACCGGGACGAGTGAGGCAAGATAGCGGCGGACTAGTTAAAATCGTGCAGAACGCTCAGGCCTCGCTTGTTTGCGCTCGTTTCTTGCTGTTGACCCACAATTCCCACCGCTATATACTTTTGCTCCACCGTCGGCCGATCAATCCGACAATCAATTAAACGTCCGCGCGTTACCGACGAGGAGCACATATGAGTGTCAGAGTACGGTACGCTCCGTCGCCGACGGGGCTGCAGCACATAGGCGGGGTACGATCCGCGCTGTTCAACTACTTTTTCGCCCGTTCGCAGGGGGGAACCTTCGTTCTCCGGATCGAAGATACCGATCAGACCCGTTCGAACGCCGAATCGATGCAGGATCTCTACGATTCGCTCGAATGGCTCGGTATAACCTGGGATGAGGGCCCGGAAGTAGGCGGCCCGTACGCACCCTATATCCAGTCCGAACGCAGCGAGCTTTACCGGGAGTACGCGCAGAAGCTGCTCGAAAACGATCAAACCTACCGGTGCTACTGCAGCGCGGAGCGGCTTGCCCGGATGCGGGAGGAGCAGGAAGGCGGCAAAAAGGGATCCGGGTACGATCGAAAATGTCGAAATCTCTCCGATGAAGAACGGAAGCGGCTCGAGGAGAGCGGACAACCTTCGGTAGTACGGCTCAAGGTTCCGCTCGAGGGAAAAACTTCCTTCGAGGACCGGTTACTCGGTACGGTGAAACGCAAAAACGAGGATATCAATCCCGACCCGATTCTGCTCAAATCCGACGGATTGCCTACCTACCATCTCGCCAATGTCGTCGACGATCATGCGATGGAGATTACCCACGTAATGCGCGCGCAGGAGTGGCTTTCGTCGACGCCGTTACATATGATTTTGTAC
>CAYLZA010000428.1:0-3704 GCA_964387575.1 uncultured Spirochaetales bacterium
GGTATTACCCCTTCATTCTTCGTAACACACACGTTTTTCTGGGGGGATCGGCACTCCCGGTTGTTCATGGGACCCGAGCGCGCCGCCCGGATGAGCCCGCTCGCTTCCGCGCTGAAAAAAGGATTGAAAATCTCTCTTCACAACGATGCTCCCGTCACACCGATCGATCCGTTCCGATCGATATGGTCGGCCGTAAACCGGCTTTCGCGCAGCAACACGGTTATCGGGACCGATCAGCGCATCGATGCATACGAGGCGCTTCGCGCTGTAACCATCGACGCCGCCTGGCAATGTTTCGAAGAAAACGAGAAAGGCTCGATTGAGCCCGGTAAGCTCGCCGACCTCGTAGTTTTATCGCACGATCCGCTGGATATCGACCCGTTGAAACTCCTGGACATAGAGGTCGAGGAGACGATTATCGGCGGGAGGACGGTTTATCGGCGCCAAAGCGACTGATAGGCGCTGCGGCCCCAGCTGCCGGCGGCAGTTTGCCGCGGCGTCTCGGGTGCGGCCCGGGCCGGTCGGTGGCGGTTTGCAGCCGACGGGGCGGCGCCGGTGCTCCCGCGGCAGGCCACGCCGACGGCCGTCGCCGGTGGTGGGCGGCCGCGGCGGGCTGCGGGTGGTGGACGCTGTTCGAAGTAAGGTTTCTCAATACGTGCGATACAATTGGAAAGAATCGGAATAAACCGTAGACAATTTAGACGTGGTTAATCATATCCGGTATCCCCACGGGCTTCGATGTAGATTGACACCGGTTTTCTGAACGTGCTAACGTTTCTCTTACTTAACGGGCTGTAGCGCAGTGGTCTAGCGTACTTGACTGGGGGTCAAGGGGTCGGCGGTTCAAATCCGCCCAGCCCGATTTAAAGCCTTTCAACGTAAGTACTTACGTATAAGCGTTGGAAGGCTTTATTTTTGTGTAGCCAAAATTGTAGCCACTCTAATTTTATAATTTCTGCCGGTTTCTCTCTCCACTAATACAACAGGAGGAGAGAAATCATGAACAGTACATTTACGTTCTACAAAAGAAAAAACACAAAAGGGAAAGATATTTTCTATGCCAGGTTCAGAGACCCAGATACCGGTGAACGAATGTCCGGCATCTCAACAGGGCACACAACCAAGGGAGGAGCACAAAATTGGGCTATAAACTACCTTAACTCCGGCAAACTCAACAAGCAAAGCAAAATGCTTTTTAAAAACTTCTCGCAAAACTGGTACATTTGGGGTGTGATTTTTCACTTACATTCACCCACCCGTTTTCACGAATATTCACCCACCCCTATTCACCGCCGTTCGCCCACTTGCGTGGTGCGGCGAGGAAAGTAAACCGGTAAGGCACGAAAAAATCTTGCCATACGGTCTCAATATTACCGAGAGAGGAGGCGGTATGGCACACAAGGAGTACAACGTGCTTGAAATCGTGGATGTATTGAGAAGGTATCTGGGAGGCGATTCGATACGTGGAATTGCTTGATCGAAAGACATGGATCGAAATACGGTGAGGAAGTATTTACGTATAACCGAAACATATGGGTTCGCCGTCGGCTTCGCACGCGATCTGGATGAGCTGGCTTACAAGGTCTTTGTTGAGGTGCACCCGCAGAATGTCGAAGCCGCGAGAAACAGCGAGACGAGCTGCTGCCACATAAACCGACGATCTCGAAGTGGCTTGAGGAGGAGAAACTGACACTGACGAAGGTGCACATTAAGCTGGCTCGACAGGGAGTGCACGTAACCTATAGCGCATTATGGCGGTTGGCTCGATGACCCAGTGGTTTTCCAAATACATATTTACTATCTTTCTTTAAGTAAAGTTCTATAGATCGGCTCTAAATGCTTCTCTATTTCCGTGAGCACTATTTGAAAATCAATCTCCTCCGCCTTTATTCTTCTCAGAAAGGCTTGCCACAACCCGATATTTCGAGAGTATGCTCTAAATTCATCAGAAAAGATTGCAGGGTTTTCCGGTAACACCGTTCCTCTGGTACGTAAAGTCTGTTTTATTGCTTCAGCAAGAGAAGTTTTAGACACATCTTGTTCTTTCAGGATTTTATAGATATCATAAAAATCTTTCATACGGCTGTTTGATGAATCAAGAGCAATCATTGCATCGAATTTCTCCGCTATAACTGCTTCCAGAGGATATGAATATATAAAAAAAACGTCTTGATTGAGCAATTCGGGATAATTCATTTCTACAGGTTCCGGATATACAGTATCTCCGAAACCAAAATCGACTTTCAGATTTGTATTCATATTTCCCAGGTAGCATGAGATTTTCATTCGTTTTCCATGATATTCAGCTCCTTCGTTTATGTCCTCAAACTTAATTGTCTCTGTCTTGAATATTAGTCCGTCATTCATATCATTGCCTAAAATATTCGTCATAGTTTTGCGTAGATAATCATCATCGCCGGGTATATCTGTTCCCAAGAGATCGATGTCCTGGGTAGGTCTGCCGGTAAAACCTGAAATCGATAGCAGGAGAAGACCACCTTTCAAATAGAAGGAATGCTTGTAAGCGGAATGTGAGATCCTCCTCAGTAAGCCCTCTTGCATGTACAATCGCAATGTGAGTACAAAATCCAGGCCGGACTTTCGAGAGAAGTTCTTTAATCGTGCTTGAATGGAGGCAATTATATCTTTCATATAAGTACCTCGAGATATTGTCCAATAATAGAACTGATCTTAAGGGTCTTTGCGTATGAGTTGAGCTTATTGAGGTTCTTGTCTTTTTGTTTTAGATACTCTCGGAGGGCTTCTTTCATAATGTCGATACCGATTTGATTTCTGTAGCGTACAATATCACAGACTGTTTTTTCTCTATCATAGATTTGAATCGTGACACCTGATTCGGTGGATTCATGTACTATGCCTGTTTCGTAAAAGACACCGGAAAAATAGTAGAGCCGTATGGGAGGATAATCGGGGAGTTTTACCTTGCGGCTTTTTGGAATCGCAATATGTACCTCCGGCGGGTCCCAGGTAGAAAGCCCGTAGTAGGATAGAGCAGTTCCGAGGCAGATTATTCCGCGCGGAATGGTAATCTGGGCCTCTTTAAGCGAGTTGAACTGGCTAATATCCGATAGGCAGTAAAGACCATGTTTCAATTTAACGATTGTTCCGTTCTCCAGAAGTTCATTTAGATGAGAATGGTGTATCCCGGCTCTTTTTATATCCTTTGTACGAGCGTATCCCGATTGCTCGTGAAAGATTCTAAGGATTCTATCCTGAGTAGCCTGCCTCATTCTGACATAATATACGTTACCTACAGCTAAGTAAAGTACTAAATGTCATTATTTTGTTCCTATCGATTCCTTCTTTTTGTACTGATACAGTACAATGTTTTTATGCATATATTCTCCTTATTCTATGTCCAGGAAATCGAAGCGGCCAAGCCGCAGCAGATTTTCCCTTGCTCGTTCAGCATTTTCTCGGACCTAAGAGTCTTCAGCATTCAGACCTGCCTTCAAAATACCTTTGGATTCGTCGGCTGGGAGGTACATCTTAGTTTCTTGATCCAGGCCATCAGTAATTTTCGCAAAGCATTCGACAACTAAACTTGCGTGCTTCGGGAGCATTTTGTGTAGTGCTTTCACCTGTGTGTAGAGTCCAATATTTTTCACAATGCCGGGATCAAGAATCTTTGAGTAAGACTGAAGACGCCACTCAGGGTCAAGGCCTTCCGCTTCCAACCAAAA
>CAYLZA010000429.1:0-3701 GCA_964387575.1 uncultured Spirochaetales bacterium
GCACAGCCGCAAACGGAAACCGCGCCCAAAGGACGCGGCTTCAGCTTTAGTGAATCGGAGCCGATACGAATAAGCCGGAGAATACCGGTTGTCCGGGAATACGTTCGAGAAAAGACAATAGACCGATACGAAGAATTGCTTGATGAGTTTGGAACGAAAAAAAACCTTCCCAAAGGATATGAGCTTCAAGCGCTTTTAGCACTTTCTCATTATCCGGAGCTGAAAAATATCCGGATTTATTTTCTGGTCAAAGATGTATCTATTCCGATATCTTCACGCCCCACCGATCGTCGAACAATCGAGCACCTGACGAATCTTGGTCGAAACGGTACGCTTCTCCTGTCGACTTGATAAAGCAGCGCCGATAATATATATGGAGATTGTTAACGATGGCATCCCGTGACGGCAGTTTTGAGCTCGAGTTTTCCGAGGGGTCCGCGGTTCTGACCGTGCATCCTCCCGGGGAAGGCGGGAAACCGGTCTATTCGGACGACGTCCTCAACCGCATGAGAATTCTCGGAATTCCCCGCGTGCCGCTTCGGAGGATTCAACAGATTGTCGATAAGGCGTCGCAGGAACCGGTAAAGCTCATCAAGTGGCCGGCCGGCGCCGATCTCAGCGCCGCGCTGACAATCGACATAGCCGAGGATGGATCGGTGGCTACGTGTACGATGAGCAGACCGAGAAAAGGCGGTGGAATTCCCGCGGGACATGAAGTGGAGGAACTATTGGCGGCTCGAGGCGTTGTACACGGCATTGATGCCGAGCGAATCGAAATGCTCGTCTCGAAACCGGTGTTTGATAAACCAGTCGAAGTCGCAGTATGGACGCCTCCGGTTCACGGAAAACCGTCAACCGTGGAGTATACATTTGAGACCGATGTCGGAAAGCCGTACCTCGTGGATGACTCGGGGCGCATCAACTTGCGTGAGCTCAATTTTATTCAAAACAAGCATACCGGCGATGTGCTTGCACGAATACATCCGCCGGTAGAACCGGTTGACGGCACCGACGTATTCGGGGAATCGATACCCGCAGAACCGGCCGGGTATAGTACGCCGGTAAAACCCGGAAATAACACGGATTACGGTAACGACGATAATACTATTGTTGCGCAGATTGACGGTAATGCGTTTGTACAGGGCAAAGCGATTCATGTGGAGCCGGTGGTCGTCGTCGATCAAGTGGATTATAAGAACGGCAATATCGATTTTGAGGGATCCGTGGTCGTCAGACGATCGATAGCGGATGGATTCACGGTCAAAGCCGGTGGAATGCTCGAGATCGGAGAGTGTATCGGTCGAGTCGAGCTCTACGCAGGACGAACGTTGGTGCTCAAAGGGGGCATCAACGGAGGCGGTGAGGGAACCGCCCGGTGTGACGGCGATATACTCGCAAAATTTGTCGAAGGCGCGAATGTTCAATGTGGTGGCTCTCTCATCGTTGAGGATGCGGTAATGCATTCTGCTCTTACGGTGTACGGCGGGGTTGGATTGAAAGGGCGTCATGCGGAAATTCTCGGCGGAACGGCGGCTATCGGCGGAAGCCTGTGGTGCAAACAAGCCGGAAGCGTATCGGAGACAACGACGCGGATTTCGATCGGCGTAGAGCCCGATCGGTTGCTCGAGCTCGCGAAGCTCAAGCAACGTTTGGCAAAGCTTCGGGACAGGCTCGATGATCTTGATAGGATATATCACCATCTCGAGCGGAAAACCAACGAAGGTATTGATCAGTCGTCGACGATGGAGAAAATAGGTGCCGAGGGAACGAATAACCGGAAAGAGCTCGCCGATGTAGAGCAACGACTCAAAGAGCTAAAAAAAGAGCTTACTCCCGACCCCTCGAGAAAGGTGGTTGTCGAGGAAATCATCTATCCGCAGACGGTTATATCATTCGGGCGTGAAGAGTTTCGGGCACCGAGCCGCGGCGCCCGAAAAACGATTCTTTCGTACCGGGACGGAAGAATTATAGAGTCGGGTTTTAACACTGCCGACCCGCCCGATTTCACCGAGCTGATTCCAACCGGTGTCGAATGACCTGACCTGACCACCTGACCACACTGGTGTGGTCAGGTGGTCAGGCTACTCCACAATTCCCATATACACGAGAAGCACCAGCCGAATTCCTTTTCTCGAGACATCGATTTCCTCTTCCGACAGAACCGATGCGATTTCCTTTTCGCTATACTCGGGATTAGCTTCTTTTATCTCGATTATCCGTTGCGCAACCCAGTCTTCGACCGGACGCGGTCCGGTAAAAAGCCCTCTGTTGCGTTCAGCGACGAAGGCGTACCTAAGTGTGTCGAGCATTTCTCTCAATGCGGTCAGGTCTTCACCCTGTTTATCGAAGCGCTGCTGATACGACAGCTTCATCGCTTCGTAGTCTGTTTTGAGCTCTCCGTAATCCTCTTTGAGCTCGAAGTAGTCTTCGGCAACTTTCTGCGCTTCCGCTTTTGTATCGAGATATTCGTTGTAAAACGCCTGAAAAGCGTCGGATGCTTCCTGATATATGTCTTCCACATCGCTTCTGAGCTCGGTTATTCGATCGTTTGCCTCACGGATATTCGACGCGAGTTCGTTATCCGCCGATTCGAGCTCGGTTTTTGCAGTTTCGATAATCGACTCCAGCTCGCCGGCGGTGGAATCGATTTTCGTATTCAGCTCCGATCTGGTCGAATCGAGCTCCGCGTTTGTGGAATCGAGCTCCGCGTTCGTAGATTCCAACCTGTTTGCTGTCTGCTGAAGAAGATTGCTCAATTCCGCCTGTTTTACTTTCTGATCTTCGATCCGAGTTTCGAAATCTCTCAACAGACGGACGACGTATTCCGGGTCGTTACGCTCGATGAAACCGGCAGGATCCTTGACAGCTGAGGCGAGCCACGAATTAAATCGCTGCTCATCGGTAAAAAAACCCTGAATACGTATGAAAATCCTGTCGACTTGTATACGGAAATCGTACTCGAGTGATTTGTCGATATAGAACTGCATTCCCGATGGAAGGTACTCGGTGAAATTTATTCCCTGATAGGAGTAGCGGGAGGGAACAAGGAGAATCGAGGTGCGTTCGGGACCCGGCGTTACACGAATATAGGAGGCATCCATCGTGCTCCATCCGAAGAGCGCATTTTTTGCTTCGGTGATATGATCCGCCTGCCGCTGAGTTAAGGTTCCCGAAGCGACGACGATGATCCTGTTTCCCGCCTCATCCTCGGTTTCGTATCGTGTCCGGTCTCCCTCGCTCGTCCGCGAAATGACTGTAAGACCGATCGAGCTCAGATCGACCGCGCTCACTACCATCGGGAGTAGCAGTAGGCTCGCTGCGAGAGTTATGATTCTCCATCGCATACTCATAGAAGGCTCCTATTGAAGCTGAATAAGAATAATATCGAACGGTCTGATCGGTCGTTCCGGGTCGGCGAGCTCGACGAGCCGCGCTCGCATCCCGCGCTCTGTCCGGTAGATCTCGATCTCTCCGATAAAATCGTCCATTTCGCGAAATACGAATCCCATACTGTTTTCCTGGATCGGCAGGTTGGGATTGGCGTAGACGAGCATGCTGTCCTCTTGACGAGGATCGAGCACATAACCGTTCTCCCTCGACGTATCTGCGAACGATTCGACAGCGAACTTGAACCGATCGATCAGATTGCCTCGAGTAGCTATCTCCTGTCGTTGTGCCGCGATCGTGGCGTTGCGTTGATC
>CAYLZA010000430.1:0-3698 GCA_964387575.1 uncultured Spirochaetales bacterium
TGATATAAAGACGTGTGCCTCGCCGGTTCATTGCCGCCGTCGAGTTTCCACCGTCGTTCGTGATTTCCTGTCGGTTTGTAAGGTTCGACTGCGAATGATCGTATCGTATTATCCTTCCCTTATCTCCCTCCCGTACGAAGAGCTTGTTCCCGAACGGGGAGAACTCGAGCATTCCCGGAGTACCGCCGGATGACGCGTTGATTTCAAGCGTCTTCACCGGCACATGTCCGTCGGTATCGATGACCGAGACGTTTCCGTTCGACAGCGGCGAAAATACGTACTTCCCGCCGGGAGTTGCGACGACACCAAGAGGCGTTTTCTCGTCGACTCTTATGCTTTCGATGTGTTCTATGGATTTTCCGTTGTTAGATTCCGATCGAACGTCGTATATATCGATTGTTCCTTCATCCGAAACTGCGTAGATCCAGGGCTCGGTATACGCAACGGCGGTGACGAGCAGCACAAGTGCGAACGCGGTCGCCCGGATCGTCAATTTTCGGGGTGTTATGAACTGTGATCGTGTGATATGTATTTTGTTTTCCATCGTTGATTCCATTTTGATTCTCGTGGACTGTTTACTCCATAAGCAAGCCACCGCCTGATCACACTGTGTGGTCAGGCGGATCAGCTTTGCCGCAGTCGTTGTTTCATCGGTCGATTGTAAGATCGACTTCTTCGATATTCTTCCGACGGTCTACGCGAAACGCTTTCGTCTCATTGTCTGCGAGTGAGTAGATGATATAGAGCATGCTCGTGTCGTTCGCGAGCCTCAGATCCTCATCAGACATTCGCGCAGGCGTATCGGGATGTGAATGATAAACGGCTATCAAGTTCTCTCCCGCTTCTCTCGCCTCTTTGAGTGTCTTGAACTGCTCGGACGGATCAAAGGAAAAATGCTCCGGGCTTTCATCGACATTTCGCAATGGGTAGCAACTGTTCGCGGTCGAGTCGGTCCCACCGAGGTACCCACATGCTTCATTCGGCGCCTCTTCCTTTGCCTGTTCACGGATTTTATCGATTATGTGCTTCGGGATCGTAAACATGCTTATCTCTCCATTTCTTCCTCGGTTCCCGGTGTCGCGCGCTTTCGGCGTGCTTCTACCGCGTATTCTGCGCAACCGCCGCCGATGTCGAGGGAATCTCACACGCCGGCTGCTCATACTCCTTGATCTCGGTTATTGTCGGGGACTCACCGCAGACAGGGCAGCGGGAGCTTCTCGAAACCGACACGGTTCTGAACTTCATCGACAGGGAGTCGAACATGAGTACCCGGTCAACGAGTGGTGTTCCCACGCCGGTTAGATACTTGATCGTCTCGGCCGCCTGGATCGAACCGAGAATCCCAACGATCGCACCGAACACTCCGGCCTCGGCGCAAGTCGGCACGGTCCCCTTTGGAGGTGGCGATGGATACACGCATCGGTAACACGCACGACCCGGCGCGTACGTCATCGTCTGTCCTTCAAACCGGAGGATTCCTCCCTGGTTGAATGGTTTGCCCTCGAAAACGCAGGCATCGTTCACGAGAAACTTGGTGGGAAAATTATCGGTTCCTTCCACGATAAAATCATATTCTGATATGATCTCTCGAATTGATTCGGCTGAGATCCGTTCATGGATAGCACGTACTTTTACATCGGGATTGATTTTCTCGATCTTGTCCTTCGCCGAGCGAACTTTTGCGGTACCCACATCATCGGTCGTGTGGATGATTTGACGTTGCAGATTGGACAACTCTACCGCATCGTCGTCTGCGATGCCGATGGTGCCGACTCCTGCCGCCGCGAGATAGAGAGCTATCGGTGAACCGAGTCCGCCGGCGCCGACAATGAGCACTTTGGAGCTCAGGAGCTTTCCCTGTCCGACGCCGCCGATTCCTTTCAATAGTATATGACGTGAATATCGACGTATTTGTTCTTCATTGAGATCCATGGTCTACCTCCTCGAGTGCGCGGTCGAAATCCGCCTCGATATCTTGTATTGATTCTATTCCTACCGAAACTCGTATCAAATCATCATATGCTCCGGCGGCCTCTCTCCGTTCGGTCGAAAGTGAATGATAGATCGTCGATGCCGGATGAATCACGAGCGTTCGAGTATCCCCGAGATTTGCGAGGTGCTTCGGCATCGAAAGCGAATTGAGAAACCGATAGCAACGCTCGGCAGAGCCGAGTCGGATCGTAAGAAGACCGCCCGATCCGGCGGTGAATTGCTCGACGGCCAGGTCATGTTGGGGATGCGACGATAGTCCGGGGTAGCCAACCTCTTCGACTCGCGAATCCTTTTCGAGACGCTCAGCCAAAGACAAGGCGTTGGCACAGTGACGATCCATCCGAACACCGAGCGTTTCCACACCGATAAGATGGAGAAACGCGTCGAACGGCGAAAGACATCCCCCAATGTTCTGAGCGATTCGTTTTCGAGCCACCGAGAGAAATCCCACGTGGCTTCCATATGTGGCTGCAGCTTCCGAGACGAATCGTGGTCGTCCCGATCGCCAATTGAAGGTGCCGAGATCGGTTATGATGCCGCCGAGCGCACGTCCGCTCCCTGAGATATATTTAGTGCACGAGCTGACGGCGATGCTCGCCCCGAGCTCCTTTGCCGAAACGAGCACCGGGCTCAGCAGGGTCGTATCGATGATCAACGGTATATTTTTTTCCTTCGTCAGCTCCGCTGCCGCGGATATGTTCGGTACGTCCAGTTTGGGATTCCCGATTGCCTCGAGAAATACCAGTTTTGTGTTGTCGGTTATCGCTTCGGAAATCGCATCGATAGACGTGGGATCTGCGAATCGCGTTTGTATCGCGTATCGTTCGAGGACGTACTCGTAGAGCTCTGCGGTCCCGCCGAAAAGACTGCTTCCACTCACGAGCTCATCGCCGGCATCGAGCAGGCTGAGAAACGTGACTGTAAGCGCCGCCATTCCCGATGCGCAGGCAACGGAACCTATTCCGTTTTCGAGATCGGTCATCCTCGATTCGAATGCGGCCACCGTCGGGTTTGAAATCCGGCTGTAGATGTGTCCGAGCTTTCTCCCCTGAAATACCGACGCAAGTGATTCGGGTGATTCATGCTCAAAAGCGGCGTTTTGATAAATCGGTGGAAATGCCGCAGGGAAATAGTTGCCGTTATCGCCGTTTTTTTTGGGCGCTCCGTGGACCGCCCTCGATTGTGCCGAGAGCTCGTTCATGGCTCCATAGACGCCGCCGTGGAGCCGGCTGCTGCTTCGGAGGAAAGTGTTCCTCCTCCCATGAAATAGAGAAACTCAACTTCATCACCATCTTTGATCGATGTGGAATTGAATGAATCACGATCGAGAATCTCCCCGTTTACCTGGACCGAAACCATGTCCGGCATCTCCACGTCCTTGAGCTTCAAAAGCTCGAGAACCGACACATCTTCCCGGTTTATCGTATCGGCTTCGCCGTTTATTTTTACGTTCATCGGGAGCTCCTTACCTTACAAGATTTATCGTAAATGAAACCTAACTTATCTACTTGAACTTGTCAACATTTTTCTTGACGCAATTACGATGGGATGATAACTTGACTAAGTAGATTTGGTATATAAACAATGGAGGTTATCATCATGCCACGTCTTATCCATATATTGTCCGCGCTGCTGCTCTTTGTCGTTGCGACGGGAGGTTTCGCGGAAGGAATTGAAGAAAAGTACACCCAGGGCGGATTTGCCCA
>CAYLZA010000431.1:0-3693 GCA_964387575.1 uncultured Spirochaetales bacterium
ATGCAAAGTGAAACTGCTCGAAGGCGAGGTTTCCGATGTAACCGATCAGGAGCGGCGACTCCTCTCGAAACGGGAGATAGAGCGCGGCGTTCGTCTTGCATGTCTGACGCAGGTCAAAAGCGATCTTTCCATAGAAATCCGCGAAAACGCCGCCGCACATATTATGATCAAAGGCGTGGATTACGATACGCAGCTGCTCCCGAATGTGCGAAAGAGCTGCGTCACCCTCGACGAACCGCATCTCGAAGACCAGCGCGATGATTTCGGCAGGTTGCAGGATGCCCTCGGCGGCAACTATCATGTCCGTCTCAAGGAGCTCTATCGGCTTCCGGAGCTGCTGCGTGCCAACAACTACACGATCACCGCGGTCCATGACAGAAACTACATCATTACCCTCGAGCCCGGTGATACCACGGGAAGAAATGTCGGGGTCGCCGTCGATATCGGAACGACCACGGTCGTCGTCTATCTCATCGATCTGACGACGGGAAAAAGAATCGATGCGATATCGGGGCTCAACGCGCAAAAATCTCACGGCCAGGATGTAATATCGAGAATTAACTATACGATTCAAAATGAAGGCGGGCTCGATCTGCTGCAAAAACGCATCATCAATCAGGTCAACAATATGATCTGGGACGTGGCCGAACGGAACGAGGTTGCCGTAGAAAATATATACAGTATTTCAATAACCGGAAATACGACGATGATGCATCTGGCCGCGAGGCTTCCTCCGAAGAATATCGCAACCGTTCCGTTTATCCCGGTTGCCAAGAACCGTATGACGTTTCACGCGGAAGAGCTCGGTCTCGGTATTCCGAAGGGGGCCGGGGTGTATCTGTTACCGAGCATTTCGGGTTATGTCGGAGCCGACATCGTCTCCGCCGTGCTCGCCTCAGGGCTCTATTTCGGGGAGGCCTTGAGCCTTCTGATAGACATCGGGACAAACGGCGAGATCGTCCTCGGTAACAGCGATTCGCTTCTCTGCTGCTCGACCGCGGCCGGACCCGCGTTCGAAGGTGCGACGATACGACACGGGGTCGGTGGTATCTCGGGAGCGATAAATCGCGTGTACCGTGGTGATCATTCGATCGACTATACGACGATAGCCGATTCGCGGGCGCTCGGTATATGCGGCTCAGGCATTATCGATGCGGTGGCGCTGCTTCTCGATCTCGGACTCGTCGATGAGACGGGACGATTACTCGATCCCGATGAGCTCGGCGAACGCGGAAAACCATACGCACATCTTCTCACGACGATAGACGATCAGCCGGCGCTCACGATTGCAGACGGTCCTGCGACCGAAAACGGAGAAGCCCTCGTACTCACACAGAAGGACGTACGGGAAGTACAGCTTGCGAAAGCTTCGATTGCCGCGGGAATCGAGACGCTTCTTTCGCAGGCGGAAAAAGAGGTCGACGATATCGATGTGGTCTATCTCGCGGGCGGCTTCGGAAGCTTTATCGACAAACAAAATGCGGTTCGTCTCGGGTTGATTCCCGCGCAGCTCGAAGACAGGATTCAGGTGATCGGCAATGCCGCCGGAACCGGCGCGATTCTCGCACTGATATCGGAGAAGTGCATTGCCGAATGCGACCGAATTGCGCAAAATGCGAAATATGTGGAGCTTTCTTCATCACCGGAGTTTCAAAACGCCTATGTGATGAATATGACGTTTCCCGTTTCCAACGAGAGTTAGTATTTTATCATTATGCAACGAAAAGGGATTCTTAAACTGAACGGCGCAAACTGCGCTTCCTGCGCGTATACGATCGAGCATGCCGGTCGAAAAATCAAAGGAATCAAGGATATACACGTCGACGGCGGCGCTTCTCGAGTGTATATCGACTATGACGGTGACGCGGAAGTGCTCGACAAGGTAGCCAAAATCGTGGACACTATTGGCTACGAAGCGAAAGTCATAGAGACCGACGCGGAAGCGTAATTATAAGGCAAATAAAGGCGGGTTCTCACTGTTCCCGACCGAGCTCCGCAGGAATCCGTACGTATGAAGCAGATACAGATCTCGGGTACTGGAAGTGCGATAGCCGATTATCTTTATACCGGTGTGGATTTTTCCGCCCCGTCGTTTGTGAAGTACATGTCACAACGTTCCGGAGACGGAGGTCTTGTGCCGGGAAAGCTGGTGTTGACCGAGGATCTCGAGGAGTTCGCCGGAGTCGATGCGCACACGGTCGTTTCGGATATCGTCGGTGAGCGGGAGCCCGATTCGTTTAATATCGGCGGACCCGCCGTGGCAGCTCTTATTACCGCCGCGCAGCTCTCAGCCAACACAAACGGCACGGTCCGTTTCTACGCGGCCAACGGAAGCGACGATGCAGGGAGCAAACTCCGGGCGATTCTCGAAAAAACACCTGTCGACATTTCGGAGTTTCGAGACGAAGATTCCGAATCGCCCTACACGCTCGTACTTTCGGATCCCGGCTACGCCGGGGGGAGCGGAGAACGAACGTTTCTCAACAACATCGGATCGAGTTGGTTGATGACGCCCGACCGATACGATGATCGATTCTTCAATGCCGACATCGTTTTGTTCGGGGGTACCGCGCTCGTTCCTCCGATCCACGCATCATTGACCGAGCTTCTCGATACAGCAAAAAAACGTGGGGCGTATACCGTGGTTTCGACGGTGTACGATTTTCCCAACGAAAAAAAGAATCCCGACAAACCGTGGCCGCTCGGAAAAAATCACACGAGCTATCCGTTGATCGATCTGCTTATAGTCGACAGAGAGGAAGCACTCCGGTTGAGCGGCACGAGCACCGTCGAAGATGCGCGACGCCGGCTCGTCGGTTGGGGCACGTCGGCACTCGTCATCACAAACGGTGTCGAACCGGTATCGATATACGCCGACGGCACGTTGTTCGAGTCGATAGATACGACGATTCCCGTATCGCTGACCAATCAAAAGCTCTCGCCCGACGAACGCGGGGATACGACCGGATGCGGAGACAACTTCGTTGGTGCCGTACTCTACGCGCTCGCACTCTCCATGCAATCCGGTTCTCCACCGTACGATCTCATCGATGCTTCTACCTGGGGAATAGCGGCCGGAGACTTCGCCTGCTACTGCATGGGCGGAACCTATCTCGAATCAACAACCGGGGAAAAACGGGCGCGTATCGAAGAAATCCGCAGTTCGTATCTGATCGAAAATCGAAGGACCGACGCATAACGGATTCAAAAAATGGGTGGAAATAGTGGGTAAGCTCGTTCAATTCGGAGCCGGAAATATCGGCAGATCATTCATCGGTGAGCGCTTCGCCGACGCGGGCTATGAAATCGTATTCATCGACATCGATGAAACGCTCGTGGCATCTCTCAATAGAGAAGGCCGTTATAAGGTCGTTATAAAGCGAAACGATCGCGAGGACATGATCATCGAAGTCGATGGTGTACGAGCCGTCGACGGACGCGATATCGACGCAGTGGCGAACGAAATCGTCGATGCCTCCTATATTGCGACGTCGGTCGGTAAGGCGGCGTTGCCTAAGACCGCACCCGCAATAGCTGCAGGCTTACGGACCCGGTCGGAGAACGGCGCCGGTGGAATCGATATTATTCTCGCCGAAAACATACGCAACGCTTCGAAGGATTTCCGTGATATGCTCGAGCAGCGGCTTTCAGCCGATCCGCCGGATGTTCTCGATTTCCTGGAAAAACATGTGG
>CAYLZA010000432.1:0-3692 GCA_964387575.1 uncultured Spirochaetales bacterium
GACTCGCGGCAAAACGAGAATACGAGAACGCAAGGGATGAGCTCGGTGCGCTTACTACGGAAGCGTCCAACCGCCGGGCGGTCGCGAAAAGTCAGCACGCGAGGAGATCTAAGAAAGGTCTGCCGATCAAAGATCACGACGCGAGATTCAAGAAAAATCTGGCGCGAATAACCGGTAAGGACGGAGTGGGAGGAAAGCTCCTTCGACAGATGGACGGTCGAATCGAAAAGGCAAAAGAGCGGGTTGAAGCTGCAAAACACGCGCCCGATCGCAAAACCGGTATCACAATCGGCGGAGACGTCACGCCGCGCGATCATGTGATACATCTCGAACCAGCGATTATTTCACTCGGAGAAGCAAAATCGCTGACAATTCCGGAGCTCGAACTGGCACCGGGAGAACGGGTGGCAATTACCGGCAAAAACGGGTCCGGCAAGAGCACACTCATAAAAACAATAATTGGGGAACTACGGATCGAAGACGAGAAAATCACCTACATCCCGCAGGAGCTTTCATCACGAACCGTCGACGAATTGCGGCAACGACTGGCATCGTCCCCGTCCTCCACCCGCGGACATCTCGGGGCGATTTTATCGCGTCTTGGGTCACGTCCGGAGACCGTATTCGACGGTGATGCGCTCAGTCCCGGAGAGGCCCGTAAGCTTTTACTCGCATTCGGGTTATCGAAGGCCCCGGAGCTGATTATTCTCGATGAACCGACGAATCACCTGGATCTCGTTTCGATAACCTGTATCGAGGAAGCGCTGCAGACCGTTCCATGCGCGCTCATCATCGTCAGCCACGACGCGCGGTTTCGCGAGGCACTTACCGATCTCGAGTGGAGAATACATAATAAGGAATCGATTCATACGCTCGATATTATGCGGTAAAACATAGATACGCCACAACGGTAAATACTCCGGAATGCATGTATCGTCTGACGATTTCGACGGCCGTCGGATCGGTTGCTCAAGGAGTCAGCCCTTTCGACTTGGACGCGATGTAAATTCGCTTATAAAAGTGACGAACGAATCTATTGTCCGATTATAGATTTCGCGTCCTTTCTCGGCGGATGCCGAACCGACATCACCCCACGCTCCGGATTCGCATTAATCGAGAAACGTGCCGTACGTCGAAAACGGGGAGACGCCTCCGGGGATATGACGGAAGTATTATTCAGCGTCAGCCTTCGGCTTTTCGTTGTCCGCTCGCTCGAGCCGTACGCAGTCGGGTTCGATCGCGAGTAATACACTGGTTATAACCTCACCACCATGCCCGTAAGGCGCAACCGTGTCTTCAACTATATCACCGGCTACCGAAAACGCAGTCTTCCACCACTCACCCGAAGCAGCGTCGACACCTTTGGATGCGAGTATTCGACAACATCCGTCTATAGCCGCTTTATTGAGCGAATGAATGTTCAAAAAAAAGGGTTTTCGAAATCCATGATCGACAAGGGATCGTGCTATGTCGAGATAAAGCTCGGTGAGGATTTCCCGCCGAACCGACATAGTGCCGGGCCAGCCCTGAAGCTCCATCGCATCGCCGTATGGAACCGTCGGAGCCGAGAGACATTCGGCCCGGACGGCAAGCTCAGGCGCTGCGGTATCCGCCACGAGCATATCCGCACCGAGCGGTCCATGCCCCCCCATCACCTCGATTGACGCGGTGGGAATTATGCAGGTCCCGGTGTGCTCGAGCGCCTTTTCGAGCTCAGCGCTGGTCATTCGTGCGATGCAAGTATTACTCGTATTTGAACGCCGATCACCCATAGAATCGCTATGCACCATGAATCATTATTCCCCGTCGGGATGAGATATGGCGACAGGTTTTCCTTCAGCCGCCGATTTTTCTATCGCAAGAGAGATTTCGATCGATTTGCATGCATCGAGTACGTCCGAGACGACCGACGTGCCGTCGAATACGGCGTCGGCAAGATTGTCTATTTCCTGCTGAAAAGGGTGATGTGAAACACTGCCCGAATTGGGTGTCTCCACATCGAGCTCTACGAAACCATCGGCCTCGGTAAAAACGTCGGGAGCACTTATTCTGTTGTCACGTATTGCACCCTTGCTACCGAGCAAATCGATGTTGAGTTGATACGGAAAATACAATCCGTCTAGGGATGCGGAGAGCTTGCCTACCGTATCGTCGGTAAACCGTACGGACGATACCAGCGTCGTCGGATAGTCGAAATCGGGACGGCTGCGACAGGAATACGCGGATACTTCCGAAACCTCTTTCCCTGATAAATATCGGGCTATATCCGCCGCGTGACATCCACCGGTGATCATGGCACCACCCGCAAATTCTTTTTTTCGTATCCATTGATAGCTCGAAAACGACTGCTTTATCCCGTGCCAATAATCCGCCTCGACATAATAAATATCGCCGATCGCATCTTCGGCGAGATACTCCCGAAGCCGCTGCGACATCGGATGCCGGCGCGTGACTCGTGACGAGGTCTTGAGCGCTTGATTTCCGCCGACTGCACACGGCCGCAGTATAAAGACGGGGATTGTTATTGATCGCCTTCGCGTGCTCAACGGCTACTTGACCGGCACCGCGAATTCCTACTCCGAGTCTGCCATCCTGATCGGGCATATTAAACTCCTCTGCTTCTTACTGAGTGATCCGAATCGGGTGGATTCCGAGCTCGATAGTGTACTTCAGGTGATTTCAAGGGACTTGTAATTTTCAAACGAGTAGTTACCGAACTCGCCGGACGTGCGGATTTCGAGTGTTCTCGGCCGCGGAAGATCAATATCCAAGGCGCGCACCATCCGGGAGGGACGTGCCGACAAGACGATTACCCGATCCGCGAGAAACACCGCCTCACTTATACCGTGGGTAATGAAAATGACCGTTTTTTGTGCTTCCCTCCAAATCCGGAGCAGCTCCATATTCATCCGTTCACGCGTCAATGCGTCGTGTGCGCCGAACGGTTCGTCCATCAGAAGCAACTTCGGATTGTGAATCAGCGCTCGCGCAATCGAAACCCTTTGCTGCATACCCCCGGAAAGCTCGCGCGGGTACGCCTTTTCGAACCCCTCGAGACCTACCAGCTCGAGTAGCTCCATCGCGCGTTTCTTCATCGGTGCCCGTTCGATACCGAGTATTTCGATCGGAAGCAGCACGTTTTCGAGCACTTTTCTCCAATGAAGCAAAAGTGATTTCTGAAAAACAAAACCTACTTCTCGGGTCGGATCGAAGTGCTGTTGATCGACGAGAATTTCACCACCGCTTTTCTCGAGCAGCCCGGCGATAATCCTGAGCAGTGTGGTTTTGCCGCAACCGGATGGTCCGACTATCGAGACGAACTCTCCGGGATAGACATCAAACGAGACACTTTCGAGCGCTTCGAGCTCTCCGTCACGCGTTTGAAAGCGTTTATTTAGATCCTTTATCGAAAGAAGCGGTTTCTGATTTTCCACAAATTCCTTCCACGCCACATTGTGGTGCGACGACGCGTGTGCCGCCGCACCACGAGTTCATTTTGCTTATCCTAGATCGGTTCTAGAAATCGTACTGATACATCGGATCCGGAAGAAGATCATCGTCATACATCTCCTCCGCATCGAATTCTACGTCGACTCCCTGGTATTGAGCAACCGTATTGATGGTCTGCTCCATACGTTCCGGCGAAATATATCCGATACCCCTTTGTTTGTATCTGTCGGTTTTGAAAAACT
>CAYLZA010000433.1:0-3691 GCA_964387575.1 uncultured Spirochaetales bacterium
GTGCTGTTTCCATACACCGCGCACGTCCATCTGCGAAATGCGGTATCGGATAATTTCCAGGCGGGAATGTCGGAAGGAACCGTCGACTTTATGTGGTTGCTCGAAGCGCTCGACGGTTTCGGTTATGCCGGGGCATTATCGATCGAATATCTCGATGACCGGGGAAGCCCGATCCTCGAAGATGTGGTAGAGCTCAAGCAGATTCTCGACAACCGATATCGAAGGGTCTAATCGCCGAAGCAGGTATCGACGAGCTTCGCCGCCTGCACCCAGGGATGATCGGGCGGAACGAGTTTTATGTTCCCCGCAACTTTCGAAAGTGCAACAGGTTCGCATCGGTCACCTCGAATCGAAACCATAACGTTGTATTCTCCCGCCGCAAGCAGCTCGGTTGCTTTTGTCCCGAGGAGGGTGCAGTAAAGCCTGTCGGTTGCCGATGGTGATCCGCCGCGCTGTACATGCCCGAGTGACGTGATCCGCGCCTCGATCCCGGTGAGCCGCTGGAGCTCGCGAGTTAATCTGCTCGCCTTCGATTCCTGTACCGGATGATACGATTCTGCACTGTCGTCCTTCTTTTTTTTGCTCTTCCCGTCATCCTTATCCTTATCTTTGTCCGGCTTCGGAATTCCGTCGGCTCCTTCCGCCACCGCAATAATCGAAAACCTCTTGCCGTGTCTGCGGCGTTCGATCAGATGCTCGGCCACACGCTCGAGATCGAACGGAATCTCAGGGATCAGAATCACGTCCGCGCCGCCCGCCGTACCGGAGCCCAACGCGAGCCACCCCGCATCGTGCCCCATGATCTCGCACACGATGATCCGATGATGACTCGTAGCGGTCGTGTGCAAGCGGTCGATCGCTTCGGTCGCTATCGACATCGCCGTGTCGAATCCAAAGGTTATGTCGGTTTCCACCACATCATTGTCGATGGTCTTCGGTAACGTCAGCACGTTGATACCCGTTTTCTCGTGAAGCCGCATGGCGTTTTTCTGCGTCCCTCCACCGCCGAGACAAACGAGACAATCGATCTGGTGACGACGGACATTTTCCGCAGCCGCCTCGGTCATATCCATCGTTTTCCCGCCCATCTGCATCTTGTGCGGTTTATCGCGGCTGGTACCGAGGAGCGTACCGCCCAAGGTGAGAATGCCGCTTACGTTTTCATCTTCGAGATTAACCGTACGATTCTCGACCAAGCCGCGAAAACCATCCTGGAATCCGATCACGCGAATACCGTATTCGCTTATCGCCGCCTTCGCCACACCTCGTATCGCCGCATTCAACCCCGGACAGTCGCCGCCGGCGGTGAGAATCCCTATACATCGCGTTTTCGATTTCTTCATAGTTGCTATTCTAGCGGCGTTGGGCGGAATGGGCAACTCGATAAACTCTGCTCGAATCGACCGACGCATAATCTACGATTGTTGACATGCATGTGCATGCATGATATTCTTGGCATATGCGTACTACCGTGGAAATCCCCGACGAGCTGCGTGCGAAGCTTGTAGCCGAGGCGGCGAGACGAGGTGAAAAGGGGTACAGTGCAGTCGTCCAGCGGGCGCTTCGAGCGTATTTCGAAGGGTCCGGCTCAACGGAAAGGCGAGCTGATATGCTTCGGCGGCTTCGTGGATGCGAGGCCGGTGAAACCTCCGTCGATGCAGAATCCGACCGAGTTAGATCGGTCCGCTCGGCGTGGCGTATGGGCCGAAAGTCGTGACGCTTTTAGATACGAGCATCTTGATCGACTTTCTTGTCGATGAAAGTGAAAGCGAACGAATCGGTCGGCTCCTCGGTGATCGCGAAGCAGCGATATCTGCGATCAGCGTCTTCGAGCTGTTGGCCGGTGTCACGCTCGGGAAACACCTAACTGAGCGAAAGGAATTGGTTGAGCTTACGTTGGTGATGCCGGTTACCTCGCCAATCACCGAACGGGCCGCCGAGCTGTTTAGGGTTCTTCGCGAACAGGGCATTACCGTAGACAACGAGGATCTCTTGATTGCGGCGACGGCACTCGATTCCGGTATACCGGTACTTACGAGAAACTATAGTCACTTTCGCCATATCCCCGAGCTCGAAATGGTGTAAAATCGGAGTCGATCAACAATAAAGAGGATGTACGGATGAACAACTACGCAGGATGGAGCTCGATCGATATTACCCCCGAGCTCGGGGTGCCGCTCGGAGGCAGAGGACCGCAGTTCACGGGCATCGATGAAATCCTCGATCCGCTTTCGGCACAGGCGCTCGTGCTCGACGACGGGGAGGGCAACCGGGTATTGATCGTGTCACTCGATCTGGTCGGGTTTTCAACGATAGGGAGTTACGAGGTCCGACACGATCTTGCCGTGATGACGGGCGTACCATTTGATTCGATCATTTTGAACTTTTCTCACACCCACTCGGGGCCGATGACGATTATCGATAAATACCCGATCGAAATCGAGACTCCGGCAAATCTCGCTACGTACGAGGATTCGTTGAAATCGCGTGTGCTTCAGGTGTCGATAGAAGCGATCAACAACCTCGAGTCCGTCGATGTCGAATTGGTACGCGGGACCTCGGACATCGGGATAAATCGACGCGATCGGGGTGCCGACGGTATGATGGAGATGAAACCGAATCCTTCCGGATACCGGGTACCGGATCTGTGGGGCTTGTCGCTCGAATCGAAGAGCGGGAAAAACGCCGTTGTGTTCTCGCATGCCTGCCACGCGGTAACCGTGTACAGCTGGAAATGGAAGGCATGCTCGGCCGACTTTCCCGGAGCGGCGCGTCGGGCAATCGAGGAAGAGATGGGGCGCGGAACGCATTGTCAGTTCGTGCAGGGATTCGCCGGTAACGTCAGACCGCGACGTCTTGCGGACATCGAAAACGGTACATTCCGAAAAAGCGTGGAAGGAGATCACGTTGCGATCGGCTCGGAGCTTGCGTCCGATTTCTTGCGGGCCATGCAGAACGCCGAGTCGGTAGGTTTGAAGCTCGCCGCATCCGCCGGGAGTTTTCAGGCACCGCGCGACAACTCTCGACTCGAGCCGCTCGAGCACTGGAAAACAATGGCATCCTCGAACTCCGAGCAGCAACGGAACTTCGGCTCCTATTGGGCGCATAGAATAGAAAACGACCTACCGCCGGCACAGGCGGTGCCGTGGGAGATCGGTATCGTTCGTTTGACCGAGGAACAATCGGCGGTCTGGCTGGCCGGTGAAGTCTGTGCCGAGTGGCTCCCGCTATTGAGACAATGGCTCGGGGATGACCGGATATTCGGTATCGGTTACTGTCAGGATCTTCCGAGCTATCTACCAACAGCGAAGCTTATCGAAGAGGGAGGATACGAGGTGGAGCGATCGAACTGGTATCGACGAACTGGCCCGGCCCCCTACGCGCCGACAATCGAAACATACGCGAAGGCAGGATTTACCAGGCTCGTGAAGATGCTCGGATAGCGAACGCGGTGAACGTTGCGCTTCTTGCATCGAGAGACGCAAAACGGCAAGATGTAGTCCGACAGCAGGAGGAAAAGCACATGAAAAAAGCGCTTATCGTATGGGGCGGATGGGAAGGTCACGAGCCGAAGGAAGTCGGCGAAGTATTTGCCTCATTATTGAAAGAAATCGATTTCGAAGTAGAAGTTTCCGATTCTCTCGACAGCTTCGGCGATGAAGCAAAGCTTCGCGTTCTCGATCTCATCGTT
>CAYLZA010000434.1:0-3687 GCA_964387575.1 uncultured Spirochaetales bacterium
ACGAATCGTATCGGTCGAGGATAACTTTTCCAGATGCGAAATCACCGAGTTGCGATCCAATTTTGTCGTTCAGGTAGGGGATGTGCTTCGAACCGCCTACCTGCAGCAAATCAAATCCGAAAGCGATGGGAATCAATGAGCTTTTATATAAATGGGGAGTGCACTATGAAAAAGTTAATAATGATATGTGTGGCTTTGTGTATTGCTGCGGGGGCGGTCTTTTCTCAAAACGATGAAGTAGAAGAGTTCAGCCGCGAGACGCTCGAGAAACGCGAGTATATCGAGTATCGCCCGGGTACGATGGAGTTGTATAACAAAGCGCTGAAAAGCTACTACAAAGGCTATCTCGACGATGCAGAGGAATACGCAAAGGAAACCCTCAACTACGAAGCAAACGCGATCGAGGCGAAGTGGCTGCTGGCAAGCATCTACCACCGCCAGGGCTATTTAGGGAAGATGCTCGAAGTGCTGACCAATATCGGTATCAGAACGGCGGATGAATCGGCAATTGCGAACCACATTACCTCGCAGGGCTCAAAAGGATACGTACTGAGTACCGCGGATGATCTCGTGTACATAGACTATGGCAGAAACGACAGTGTATCCGAAGGCGAAACGTTTGTCGTGTTCGGCGAGGGAGACGTTCTTCAGCATCCGTTTACCTTTGAAATCGTGAATGTAGCCAAGCCGTATATCGCCAAAGTCAACGTCGTGGAGATCTATGAAAAGTACTCGATATGTGAATATGTTAACGAGAACGAAAAAATAGCTTCGAGCAAGACTCGGGTTCTTCATGTCGTTCCGGAGGAGGAATATAAGGAGTTCGTACAAACGTCAGCGCAGTCAGCCGGCACGACCGAAAGTGACGCTTCTTCGCAAAACAGCGAATCGTCACGAGACGAAGACGCGGAAGGTGCGAATACGAGCGCGGCCGGAGAATCGTCCGATACCGAGGCGAGCGTTGAAGCTGTTGTCCTGGAGCTGGAAGAAAGCCCGGAGGGAGATGGCATAAGCAGTCCGGAGGGCTTTCATATTGCCGACGACGGGGCGATCTATCTCGCCGACACTGGAAACAACCGTATCATCCGGTACAACCGGGATGGAAGCGTTGCTTCGGTAACCGGGGCAAACGGAAGAGGCGAGGGGGAGTTCGATAATCCCGTCTCGATTGAGTCACTCGGCGATGCGATCGTAGTTTCCGACAAAGTGAACCACAGGCTCCAGATGTTTTCCTCCGGTTTCGAGCATTTAGCCATTGTGGGAAGCCGGGGAACCGGCGCTCCCGAAAAATTTCAACAACCCAAAAAGCTGCTTACCTATGAGGATGAGCTCTATGTGCTCGATACCGTCAACAAACGGGTGCAGGTATTCGATAGCTCATACGGGTTTGTTGATGAGTTCCGGTCCAACGAGATAGAAAATTTTCCATCTACATTTACGATAATCCCGGGGGAGGCCCTCGTTGTTGTCGATTATATGTCCGGCAAAATGCACTACTTTGATCTCGAAAGTGGTGATCTGGTGTCTACGGAAGAAGTTCCGTCGGGTATCGGTGGTAAATCAATAACGGATATAACATACATGCAACGGGATGATGCGGGCTACCTGGTGTTCGTTCTCGACAAGGATAATGTGCTGGCGTTATTTGACGCAGATGACATGAGCCCGGTTAAGGAATATGGGGAGAAGGGCTCAGGCCCCGGCGAATTCAATGAGCCGATGACGGCAACCTACTACGACAACGCTTTGTATGTACTTGAACGGGGTAACCGGAGAATACAGAAAATTCGAAATCTCCCTTAGCTCGATCGTCCGATAATTAGTATGGGGGATACCATGAAAAAAATCGTATTGATTCTCTTAATTCTCATTGTGGTCGTTGCCACCGTTGTTTCAGCAAAGGGCGTAGAGGAAGAGGAAGGCCCGACCGAACCATCCGAGAGTACACTTGTTTTTTCAACCCTTGGTGGCCCGAACACGGTTCAGGCTGAGGCGATGAGGAAGTTCAAGTCGCTGGTCGAGCAATTGTCGGAAGGAAGGATTACCGTAGACCTGTATTTCGACGGTGAAGCTCTTTCGCATGCCGATCAGGACTCCGAGGTTTCAGGAACCGTGCGCGTAGACATGGCTTTGTACGCGCCGAATTGGATCGCCGAGCAAATTCCGTATGTCGCGATGCTCGAAGCGGCATATACCTTTTCGAGCTACGAGCATATGCGGGCCGTGTATAGCGGCGAACCAGGCGAAAAGCTGTTTCGCAACGTGTCTCAGGTTGTAGGATGGCGTCCGTTGACTTCGTTCTATCTCGGCTCGAGGGCCCTGACGGTGACAGAGGATGCCGGTCCGATCAATTCACCTGAGGACATGGAGGATGTCAACCTGTACGCGACCAACAGTCCGGATACGATAGCGTTGGCTCAAGCTCTCGGGGCGAAACCGACGGTGCCGGAATCAGGCGCCCCTTATGATGCGTTACGTGACGGAGAAGTGCAGGCATATGAAGGTCTTGTCTCGACGAGCGTCGTCTCCAGGCTGTACGAGGTTACCGAATATATGGTGATGACCGATCATATTTTTCATACCACCTGGCCGTGCGTGCGCGAAGCCACATGGGAGTCGCTGCAAGAGGAAGATCGGCAAATCATTCTCAAAGCAATGGAATCCGCCCGCTCATACAACGATGAGCACCAGAAGCAGAAGGAACGTCAGCTGCGAGCATTTCTCGAGTCAAAAGGTATAAGAGTTGTCGATGATCCTGATGTCGAGGCGTTTAAGAACCACGCACAGAGCACCTATGAAGCAATGGTTGAATATGCACCGGACTACTATAATCAGGAGATTTACTTCGAGATTCAGAAGCTTGCTCAATCCGGCGACGCTGACGGCGGCGTAGACTCATCGAATACAATCGAATCGGAAAACGCCTTGAACATGAGCTCCGAAGTTGCGACCAGAGACGAGAGAACCATTGTAGCCGAAGCATTTACCACCGATTCGGCGGTAGACGCATACGTGCGTCCTTTACATGTTACCGGCATTCCTCCGCTCAAGTCCGGCAGATTTGTAGAAAGGTCTCATGATGAAACCGATGCAGAAATGGCGACGGCGTTTTCTATCGAGAGCTCTCTCGAGGCGTATCTTTCGCCGCTGCGTTTCCGATCATACACGATCACGGAACCAGCGCGGATCTGGCTGGCAAGCACGACGATGCCGACGCCCGCCACAACGGCGCCCGCCGCAGTGGAAGAGGAGGAGCCCGGGATCGATAAGCAATTAACGGAGCTCGTTCGAATTGAGGAAGGGATGCATTGGTTTGGTGCGGTATCCGAGGATACGCAAGCACTGGAGAACGAAAAACCAGGGAAATCAGTCTATATCGATAGTTTTTATATCGAAAAGCACGAGGTAACAAACAGACAATACCGGATATTCGTCGAGGATGCGGATTATCCACATCTTCCGATTTCCGATGATCCCTCGTTCGCTCAATATAACTGGGATGAGGAGAACCGCACATATCCCGAAGGTATGGGTGATTATCCCGTCGTCAATGTCACGCGAGGCGATGCCGAGGCGTATGCCGCGTGGGCCGGTCGTCGTCTACCGACTGAAGCCGAGTGGGAAGCTGCGGCGAGACGTAACGATTCGCTTACGGTCTACCCGTGGGATTCCCCATTTGCTGATCGG
>CAYLZA010000435.1:0-3683 GCA_964387575.1 uncultured Spirochaetales bacterium
TCAGAAGTTAGCATATGTTTTTCATTTTTTCCTGTTCAAATTTGTGTTACGAGCCGATATATAAATATCCGGTACGAATTGCTATAAATCCTCTAATAAGTCAGGCAGCATACTTGCTTCCAAGGATTGTCTCAGGCGCTACGATCACTTCGGTTGTATTGAGTCTCCCGACTGTAGGACCGCTTTTTCTCCAATCCCTTATGAGCTTGGATATGTATTTAGCCGGATCGTTTGTTCTCATGTTGAGCACATTAACGGTTATCGGAATGTTGATTTCGGACATATTGCTTGCGTGGGTGGATCCGAGAATTCGTTTTGAAGGGAGGACCGGCAAGTGAAATTATCATCGAAAGCAGAACGGGTCGGATCACAAAAGAAAGAAGATAAAAAACAAAACGCAGAAGAGTTCTATACCGCTTCACAATGGCAATTGATGTACTGGAAATTCAAAAAACACAAACTTGCCGTGTTGGCAACAATTATTGTGGGCCTGTTTTATTTGCTTGCGCTTTTTTGTGATTTTGCCTCACCGTTCGATCCACTCGAACGTCATCGCAAGGGACAATACGTTGCGCCGCAGCGAGTCAGGTTTTTTCACGAGGGATCATATGAAGGTCCTTTTGTTTATGGGCTCATTCAGAAAACAAATCCAGAAACATTTGCACGATATTATGAAGTAGATTATGAAAAAAGATATAGAGTTCGTTTCTTTGTAAAGACGTGGGAATATAAATTACTCGGTTTGTTCCAATCAAGAGTGCACTTGTTCGGTGCCGAAGATCCGGATGCGCCACTATATCTGCTTGGGACGGATTCATTGGGCAGAGATATGCTTTCGAGGATATTTTTCGGTGCGCGGTTGTCTCTTTCGATAGGATTGATTGGCGTCATCTTCAGTCTTGTAATCGGAATAACGTTGGGAGGCGTCTCAGGCTATTACGGCGGTACAACGGATATCGTCATACAAAGAATAATTGAGCTTTTACAATCATTCCCGTCGATTCCGCTGTGGATGGCATTGAGTGCTGCTCTGCCGCCCAGATGGTCGGTGGTAAAGGTGTATTTTGCAATTACGATAATACTTTCTTTGATAGGATGGACGGGAATCGCAAGAGTTGTTCGCGGGAAGATGCTCCAATTACGTGCAATGGATTTCGCGCTTGCGGCGAGGCTTTCCGGCGTACGTGAAAGAAAAATAATCGGACGCCATCTTCTACCATCTTTCACCAGTCATCTTATCGTTGTTATGACACTTAGCGTCCCGGGAATGATTCTTGCCGAAACGTCTCTGAGTTTTCTTGGTCTTGGGTTACGTTCTCCTGCTATTAGCTGGGGAGTTCTTATACAGGCAGCGCAGAACGTTAGAACGGTTGCGACTCATCCGTGGTTATTGGCGCCGATCTTCTTCGTAATCGTTGCTGTTCTTTCGTTTAATTTCATGGGGGACGGACTGCGTGATGCTGCCGACCCATATAGCTCATAATGTAGGGGTGAGTCGTTGAATACATTACTGAAGCTTGACAACCTGAAAACCTATTTCGAGCTTGATGAAGGATTGGTTCGAGCTGTCGACGGCGTCTCGTTTGAGTTAGGCAAAGGGAAAACAGTCGGCGTAGTGGGTGAAAGCGGATGCGGGAAAAGCGTTACGGCTCAGAGTATTCTTCGAATTGTTCCTTATCCGGGCAAGATCGAAAGCGGACAAATTGTCTGGTACGGTGAAGGATATGAAGAAGGGATTGATCTGGCACATCTGCCGAAAGACGGGGAAGAATTGCGTGGGATTCGGGGAAAAGACATTGCGATTATTTTTCAGGAACCGATGACGGCGATGAGTCCGGTTCACACAATAGCGAACCAGCTCATCGAAGCGGTGCTCCTGCACGAGAGAATATCTAAGCAAGATGCGTATGAACGCGCGGTTTCAATGCTCGAACGAGTCGGAATTCCGCAACCTCGACGCCGAATTCATGATCACACTTTTGAATTGAGCGGCGGACTAAGGCAGCGAGCGATGATCGCAATGGCGCTTATGTGTAGTCCCAAACTATTGATCGCCGACGAACCTACCACCGCGATAGACGTCACGATACAGGCACAAATTCTATCGTTACTTGAAGATCTAAAAAACCAATACGGCATGTCTATGATAATGATTACGCATGATTTGGGCGTAATCGCCGAGACAGCAGACAATGTCGTAGTGATGTACTGGGGGAAAATCGCGGAAACTGCCGACGTGGACTCGATCTTCCACGAGCCGAAACACCCTTACACGGAAGCGCTGCTCAGATCAATCCCAAGTATCGATCAGCCGAAAGTTGAGGTTCTCGATGTAATAAAAGGGTCGGTGCCTGATCCATATTTGCAGATAGACGGATGCCCGTTTTATGAGCGATGCGATTACGGTATGGACGGGCGATGCAATGTTGGTGATCCGCCGCCTTTGTATGACGTGGGGAAAAATCACACTGCATCGTGCCTTCTTTATGATAAGGACATTCACAGTGAGTGACACCAATAGTCCTATTTTATCGGTAAGAAAACTAAAACGATATTTTCCGATTCGCAGAGGTGTATTTCGGAGAACGGTTGGATTCATAAAAGCAGTAGATGGCGTGGATTTTGATATTGACTTAGGTGAAACTCTCGGGCTTGTCGGAGAAAGCGGCTGCGGCAAAACCACAACGGGCAGATGTATTCTCCGGGCGATAGAACCGACCGAAGGGGAAATTCTATATCAGTCCGACGGATCAAGAAGCATTGATGTACAAGCGTTGTCACGTGAAGGGTTGCGAGAATTTCGTCGCAACGTGCAAATGATTTTTCAAGACCCGTATGCATCACTCAACCCGAGATTGTCGGTTTTAGATACCATCGCCGAACCAATTAGAGCACATAAATTGCTTGAAGGCAAAGCATTGGAGGATCGTGTCAAAGAGCTTATGACACTCGTCGGTTTGGATATGCGCTATCTTCGGCGGTATCCACATGCATTTAGCGGCGGACAAAGGCAGCGAATCGGCGTTGCGCGCGCTCTTGCGTTGAATCCGGAGTTGCTCGTGGCGGACGAGCCGGTTTCTGCTCTGGATGTTTCCGTTCAAGCGCAGATATTGAACCTATTAAAAACGCTTCAACGGAAATTTCGATTCTCATATCTTTTTATTGCTCATGACTTGAGTGTTGTAAAGCATATTAGTGATCGTGTCGCCGTCATGTATCTCGGCAAAATTGTGGAAGTTTCTGAGACGAACGAGTTATTCCGACATCCTTTGCATCCGTATACGGAAGCACTTCTTTCGGCAGTACCAAAACCCAACCCCCGCATAAAAGGCGAGAGAATTGTGCTCTCGGGGCAGGTCCCTGACGCCGCAGCGCCGCCTTCCGGGTGCTCATTTCATACTCGATGTCGCTACGCAATCGATCGCTGCAAAACTGAGGTCCCTATGCTCGAGGACGTGCAAAACGATCATTCCGCAGCATGTCACCGCTTTGCAGAGCTTTCGTTGAAGGGGATTGTAGAGCGCTCACATTAAACCGTCGCTGAACAAAAGGCGATGAAATCATAATCCTAAGGAGGATTGTATGAACAGATTACTCAAAATTGCTCTGGTTGTGTTACTCGTGGGATTACCGACCGGTGTTTTCGCGGGAGCACAAGGAGAGGAGGAAGCTTCTGTTTCGGC
>CAYLZA010000436.1:0-761 GCA_964387575.1 uncultured Spirochaetales bacterium
ATGAAGACGGCGAGGTGAGTGTGTCGGTGGAAGCCAATGCCGGCGTTGATGATGCGGGAAACGGCAGTGCCGCCTCGGAAACATTCAGCATCGAATATGATAGCCAGCAGCCGTCCGTTACGATTGGAAGCGAGGAAGCTCCGTTTACCAACATCTCTCCGATCCCGATTACTCTTGCGTTCAACGAATCGATAACAGGCTTGGCGGTAAACGAGATCAGCGTAACCAACGGTTCGGCCGACAATCTGCAGACAACCGATAATCTTACTTTTACCTGTGACATTACACCGTCCGGCGATCCGGTGACCGTTTCGATATCTTTGGCCGCGGATATAGCGACCGATGCCGCAGGTAACGGCAATCTCGCCGGTGGACCGTTTGACATAACCTACGATACGGGTATCCCGTCGGTAACGATATCCACCACCGCGCCCGATCCAACCAACGTCTCGCCGATTCCCGTTACGATCGAATTTAGTGAGCCGGTAAACGATTTTGCGTTGGCGGACATCACGGTAGAAAACGGCAGCGCTTCGAATATTCAAACAAGCGACGATCAAACCTATTCGGTGTCGATCACACCGGATGCGGATGGTGCGGTGAGTGTGTCTGTAGCTTCCTCAGTGGCTTTTGACGATGCAGGCAATCCGAACGCAGCATCGAATACATTGCAGCGGGTCTTCGATATCACACCACCTGACGCGCCCACGGTGACGGGAACGTCGCCAACGAATGATACCACGCCCACGTGGGAGTGGAGC
>CAYLZA010000436.1:771-3675 GCA_964387575.1 uncultured Spirochaetales bacterium
GTGGTAACGGCACGTATCGATACAGGCTCGATAACAGTGATTTGACGAGCGGTGCAGTAGAAACCATTGAAACGGCGTATACGCCTGAATCGCCAATATCCGAAGAGGAACACATTTTGTACGTGCAAGAGCGCGATGATGCAGGGAATTGGTCGCCGAGTGGAACATATATAATCGAAATTGACATCACTGAGCCCGCGGTTCCCTCTCTTATATCCTATTCTCCCGATCCTACGAACGACGATACTCCGACGCTCGATTGGAATGATGTAGCCGACGCTACCGAGTATCGTCTGCAGATAGACAACGACTCAAACTTCAGCAGTCCGATTGTCGATGTTTCAGGTATAACCTTCAGCATCCACACTACGTCAACCTTGAATGACGAAACATATTCTTGGCGAGTGAGCAGTATCGATGCGACTGGAAATGAAAGCGCTTTTTCGGGATACGATAGTTTCAGGCTGGACACGATTGCGCCTGCGGCTCCTGATGTGTCCGGCCAGAGCGATACGAATGATACTACGCCGACCTGGACGTGGAGCAGCGCTGGGGGCGACGGAAACGGAACATATCGATACAAGCTCGACGATAGCGACTTGACAAGCGGATCGAACGTAACCATCGAAACCGCGTATACGCCTGAATCTCCGAGATCAGAAGCGGAACACATTCTGTACGTGCAAGAACGTGATGATGCCGGCAACTGGTCCTCGAGTGGATTCATTGCTACTACAGTAGATATTACCGATCCCGACATTCCAACCCTTATTGACTACACTCCCGATCTAACAAACGACGACACGCCTACACTCGAATGGGATAATGTGCTTGATGCGGAAACATACCACGTTCAGATAGACGACAACTCGAATTTTGGTAGTCCGGAAATAAATTCTCTGGATGTGAGTATAAACAGTTATACTTCTTCGAGCTTGAGCGAAGGGATGCAGTATTGGCGTGTGAGCGCTATCGATGCTGCAGGGAACGAGAGCGAATTCTCAACGCCTGATAGTTTTAAAATAGATACAACTCCACCGAGCGTTGTTACGGCTATTCCACCTGCCGACTTTTTGAGTGCAGCCATTGGAACGGAGATAGGCGTTACCTTCAGCGAACCGATGGATACAGGGACCATAACCGCTTCGACGTTTACAGTTAGCGGTGTCACAGGGGCGGTTTCTACTGACGGAATAACCGCCACGTACATTCCATCGTCATTTCTTTCCGCCAATACGAGCTATACAGCAACGATCACCACCGGTGTAACGGATGAAGCGGGAAATCCATTTACCTCGAACTACAGCTGGAGTTTTGCTACCGAAATTACCGAAATGAGTGCGGGAAGTTACCATAGTATTGCGCTGAAAGCCGATGGTACTCTTTGGGGATGGGGAGGTAACTGGATCGGTCAGCTTGGTGACGGGAGCACTACAGATAAAGATATACCGGAACAGATAGGTTCTTCAACCAACTGGGCGGCGGTAGCTTGTGGTGGGTTACACACGGTGGCGCTGAAGAACGATGGTACTTTGTGGGCTTGGGGACGCAACGCTTATGGTCAGCTCGGTGATGGAAGCAACACTGAGCGGCACTCACCGGTGCAGGTAGGTAGCGCGAACGATTGGGCCGCGATTGACACCGGCAGCGAACACACTGTCGCGTTGAAAACCGACGGGACATTGTGGGCGTGGGGATATAATAATTGCGGGCAGCTCGGCGACGGATCGATTACGAACAAGAATCAGCCGGTGCAGGTGGGTTCGGCGACCAATTGGGCTGCAGTGACATGCGGAGGTGCACACACCGTCGCGCTCAAGACCGACGGGACATTGTGGGCGTGGGGACGTAACGATTACGGTGAACTCGGCGACGGGGGCACTACCGAGAGACACTCGCCCGTGCAAATAGAGACGGCGACCGATTGGGCTGCCATTGCTTGCGGCTTCGGCGGTCATACCGTGGCACTGAAGACCGACGGAACTCTATGGGCATGGGGAAGAAACGACTATGGACAGCTTGGGGATGGGAGTACCGACGAGACACACTCGCCGACGCAAATAGACGCAGCGACCGACTGGGGGGCGATTTCCTGCGGTGTGTATCATACCGTGGCTCGGAAAACAGACCGCACTCTATGGACGTGGGGAAACAACGACTACGGTCAGCTGGGTGACGGGACTATTAACGAAAGCCACTCTCCGGTACAAGTGGGCCTGGACACGGACTGCGTTGCGGTTGTCGCCGGTGGATCTCACAACATAGCTCTGGCCAGTAACGGCACGTTCTGGTCGTGGGGGCGTAACGACTATAAGCAACTTGGTGATTGGAGTGTCAACGACAGGCATTCGCCTGTGCAAGTGGGAACGATAACCGACTGGGATGATGTCGCCTGCGGAGGGAATCATACCGTGGGATTGAGAACCAACGGCACCCTGAGAGCGTGGGGACGAAATAGTCATGGGCAACTCGGCGACGGTACCACGATCGACAGGAACTTGCCACAGCCGATGGACACTGCAACCGACTGGGTGGCAATTGCATGCGGATATGAGCACACCGTTGCGATGAAAACCGACGGCACACTCTGGGCATGGGGAAACAACGAATATGGGCAACTCGGTGACGGAACTACCACCGAAAGGCACTCACGGGTGCAAATAGGTACTGAAACCGATTGGGCGAGAATTGACTGCGGCTATGACCATACTTTGGCACTTAAGGCCGACGGCACACTGTGGGTTTGGGGACGCAACAATTGCGGACAACTCGGTGACGGAACTACCACCGACAGACACTCGCCGGTGCAGATTGGAAGCGCCGATTGGGCTGAGGTTGCCGGAGGTGGAGAACACACCGTTGCACGTAATAACGATCGCGGCGTCTGGGTGTGGGGGGATAACA
>CAYLZA010000437.1:0-3675 GCA_964387575.1 uncultured Spirochaetales bacterium
ATGTTAAAAAAATCAACATTTCGTACAGTTCTTGCCCTCCTGTTGCTAATAGCGACACCGTTTGCAACATTCGGAGGAGCACAGCAGGAAGGAGCCGCCGCAAGCGACGAACCGATGGAGATCGTCCTGATGAACCGGCATGAAGAGCCGACATGGGCGATGCAGAAGATTTCGGAAGAGCTCAACGTGAATCTCGTTCCGAACGGCATTTACGTGAATGATTCTGAAAAGGTAGATGTCATGCTCGCATCGGGAGAGTTCCCTGATGCCGGGCCGCTTTTCGAAAATGCGCAGGAGATGTACCGGCAAGGAATAACTCGTTCGGTACCGATCGAAAAGATCAAATCCTTCGCACCGGAATACACCAAACGCACGGAGACCCGATATCCGATGGCGTTTCTCGCAAACCAGAATCCCGACGACACCGATGAGCTTTTGGCGCTCAACGGAATCGCGGCGCATCTGGAGATGGCTCAATTCCTTCCGATGTTTCGAAAAGATTGGGCTGCAAATGTCGGCGTAGAGCTCCCCGACTATGAGGAGAAAAAGTTCTCGATCGACCGATTCGATCGAGTGTACTACTACGATCAGGATTTCGACTTCGACTGGTTCGAGGATCTACTCGTAGCGTTCCGTGACGGAGATCCCGACGGGAACGGCAAACAGGACACGATTCCACTGCACGCCAACGAAAGTATGTCGAGAAACTGGCGGACGCTGGCGGGTTCTTTCGGTATACCGTGGGGACGCAACGCCGAATACAATGGTGAGCTTTACGACTATCGTATTCACCCGCGCATGAAGGATTTTATTCAACTGCTCGCGCGTTGGTATGAGATGGAGCTCATCGACAAAGAGTTCGTAAGTCTTCCACTCAGAAAAGGTTGGGAAAAAATAGCCAACGGAACCGCAGCCGCCGCATTTGAGCAATCGACCTATGCCGGTCGCGATTTTGCGATGGATAGACCCCCCAACTCCTTTGTACCGGACGATGAGCTCGGACAGCCGGGCGCCGAAACCGTCATCCTTCCGCCTCTCGTCGGGCCCGAAGGACAAGGCACGCTTGCATATCGTGATGTAGTTCCTCAAGGAAGTTACACGTGGTATGTGGGAGCCCGTGTTTCCGATGACAAGCTCGAAAAAGTCCTTCAGGTATTCGATTATTCGGCCACCCCGGAAGGCTGGGTAACCTGGCATTACGGTCAGCCTGAGGAGCACTTCGAATGGGAGGGCGAGCCTTGGGAATCGAATCCGATTGCCAAAGACCAGGATACCGGTCTCGGTATGGTATCCGCCTATCCCGTCATGACGTTCTCCAACATCATCAAGCTGCTACAGCCCGCCCGTATGGCGGCGTTCTTCGAAGAAGTGCTTCTTGCCGAACGTGGAAAAGAGTGGGGAATCACCAGTCATCGAGTCGATCTGAAGGGCGAGACCGAGCTCTCCGAGATGAACGAACGGTACGATGCTCAACTCACAACGATGTTCGAGGAGTTCTTCTATAAGGGAGTCCTCGGTGAGATCGACGTGGAAAGCGAATGGGACAGCTACGTCCAGCAGTTCAGAAACAACGGTGGCGATGAAATCATCGCAGAAATGAAGAAAGCCCCGCTTGTTTCAGGCTTGAAAGAAGGAGAGTTCGTCTACTAAAATACCTCGTCGTTTGAATTGAGGTTTTCCACACGCCCCGTATAACGGGGCGTGTGGTATTTCTTAACAATACAGTCGGTTGCGTCTGGATCAAGACTGCGGGCTATGTACAGCGGCACAGTAAATACGTGTACTACAGCGCAGAAAAGACGCGCTCCCCGGTCCCGCCTCGATGCCGCTTACGGGAGAGAGAGGAGTAAAGCCACAATCAGGAGTATGGAATGAGCACTGCTGTTCAGAGCCAACACACCAAGTTGGCACTTCGGAGAGAAAAATGGAAGCTATTCAATCACATGAGGCTTCTCTACGTGATGTTCGCATTGCCGCTCGTGAGTCTGATCATCTTTCGATATATTCCGATTTACGGGATTATCATTGCATTCAAGGATTTCAACTTCGCCAAGGGATTTCTCGGGAGTGACTGGAACAATTTCGAGCATTTTAAATTTCTCTTCGGAAGCCATTACTTCATTCGAATACTCCGGAATACGATCGTAATCAGCCTGCTCAAGCTGATGATCGGTTTTCCCGCGCCGATAGTGCTGGCAATCATGATCAACGAGATACGAAGCCTCTGGTTCAAAAAAACACTACAGTCGATATCGTATCTCCCACACTTTCTTTCGTGGGTCGTGCTTGCCGGAATTATCATCGAGATCGTTTCACCGACGCGCGGAATCGTCGGCCATATTTTCGCACTACTCGACAAACCTGCACCGAACGTACTGACAAGCACCAAGTTCTTCAGACCGCTCCTGATCGTTACATATGTCTGGCAGTCCGTAGGATGGGGCTCGATTGTATATCTTGCGGCAATGACCTCGATAGATCCACAGCTCTATGAGTCCGCTTCGATAGACGGCGCAGGGCGTTTTCAGAAGGCTATCAGGATAACAATCCCGTCGCTCGTTCCGGTTATGACCGTACTCTTCATTTTGCGGCTCGGGCGGCTGCTCAACGCAGGATTCGATCAGATCTTCAACCTGTATAACCCAATGGTGTATAAGGTTGCCGACATCATAGATACGTATGTGTACAGAATCGGATTGGTGGAACGGCAATTCGATTTCGCCACAGCGGTGGGATTATTCAAGAACGTAATCGGCGTTGCGCTGATAATGGGTTCAAACGCGATTATCCGTAAGTTCAGCGACTACGGGGTTTGGTAGGGGGATAATCATGAGAGAATCAATTCATCGCAGACCCTGGTATCTGCAACGAAAATCAGTCGGAGATTTTTTCTTTGATCTATTCAATGGGCTTCTTCTCGTTGCGCTTTGCGTCACGATAGTCTATCCGTTCTGGACCCAGGTACTGTTGTCGTTCTCGGACCCCGACCACGCAACAACGCTCGGGTTCAGACTCTGGATAGAGGAGTGGTCGGTCGGTGCGTATGAGTTCGCATTCAAAGGATACGGCGATATCGGTACTGCATATGCCAATTCGGTATTTCGTGTTGTTGTGGGGACGTTTCTCACGGTGATGTTTACGATTTTCGCAGCGTACCCGCTTTCTCACAAACGAATGCCGGGACGAACGTTTCTCACAATCGTTATTCTCATTACCATGTTTTTCAGCGGCGGAATCATCCCCGAGTATTTACTTATCAGGTATCTCGGGCTGATCGATACGAGATGGTCTCTTATCCTTCCGACGCTGACGATGGGATTTTATATAATCATTATGAGAAACTTCATGATGACGCTGGACAAAGCGTACGAGGAATCCGCCTTTGTCGACGGGTCCAACTATTTTCAGATTCTGTTCCGGATCATTATTCCGCTCTCCAAACCGGTAATCGCGACGATCGTTTTGTGGACCGCAGTCTATCACTGGAACGAATGGTTCCATGCATTGATATATATCAACGACGACAGCAAAGTGGTTCTGCAGCTCCTGCTCAGACGAATGATGCGAGATATTCAGATGACGATGAGTGAAGAGTTTATGGAATTCGAAATGATCGAAGGGATCAAGCTACCGACGGTTGCCGTCCAGGCGGCGGTAACGCTGATGACCATCGGT
>CAYLZA010000438.1:0-3673 GCA_964387575.1 uncultured Spirochaetales bacterium
CGTGTCTGCGAACGCTCGTGAAAAAGGCGGTTTGTGAATTTCCGATAGATTTGATATCGAGCTCATATTGATGTTTCCTCCTCAACGATTTTTGTACCCGAGCTTCCTGAGATCAACCGTGATAAATCACCGCTTTCGGTGTACGACCCGATAACAATCGATCCGACACCCGATTCGAGCGCGGATACGGAAGACCGGGTTTTAGGAATCATGCCTCCCCGGATCGTTCCCTCACGTATTTCGTTATCAACTTCCAAAGGGGTGAGCTTCGGAAGGACCGTCTCAGATTTCAAGACACCCGGTATGTCCGAAATAAATACCATACACTCCGCCTGAATCGCTCGAGCAACTGCGAGTGCCGCCTCATCGGCATTGATGTTCAGCCCGACACCGGAGCCGTCCATTGCCGTTGAGCATACCACCGGAACCATTCCCGCGTCGGTGAGTACCTGCAGAACCGCCGGATCACACACAGCAACTCTACCCGTGTGCGAACCAGGTGAAATTCGTTCGCCGATAATTAACTTTCCATCGTTTCCGCTCAATCCCACCGCCCGAACGCCGGCGGTATTGAGAAGCCTGACGAGATATTTGTTGACTTTTCCCGCAAGAACCATATCGACCACATCCATCTCATCGGCGGTAGTCATCCGCACGCCGTCGACAAATCGCGGCTCGAAACCGAAGCGTGTCGATACTCGAGAAACCTCCGCACCTCCCCCGTGGATCAGGATGCATCGCATCTTCGATTCGATCTCCGCCATTTCCCGTGCCAGCGCACCAACAACGGAGGATTCGGCCAGTGCTTTTCCACCGATTTTTATACATAGAATCGGGAGCTTCCCTGCGTCCACCATGTCGAATGCAGTGCTCATATTTCACCTTCGGCGATTGTCCGTGGTGCATGTTCATTGAGTTTCTTCATTAAAACCTCTTTTGTCGCTCCTTCGTTGAGTACGAGAATGATCGTATCATCGCCCGCCACGGTTCCGAGCAGCTCGGGAAGATCGAGATTATCAAGCGCAATCGCTACGCTGTCCGCATGACCGGGCCACGTTTTTACTACTCCGAGATTGGCCGAAAACTCTATAGAGAGCCATCCTCGAAGCAGATCATCGATAAAATCGCTTTTTGCCTCGATCTCCGACTCGGGAAGCGCGTACGTGTACGATCCGTCGCCGGTGAGCACTTTTCCGACCTTCAGCTGTTTCAGATCGCGAGACAACGTCGCCTGGGTAACCTCGAATCCATTCTTCATTAGGTGCGTGCGCAACGTCGCTTGACTCTGTATCCCCCCGTTTGCGATAATCCGCCGCATTGTCGCGAGTCGCGCTTGTCGTTCGTTCACATTGCTCTCCGATTGATCCACCTTCACGAATTCTCGTCTCTCAACGTTGGCTTGTATATTTATACTAAAAACCGAATAAATATACAACCCCCTCGTCGTCGACGTTCGCGGATTGGACGTATCCCGGTGATGTATCCGATCATCGGCATCTGGTAGATTACGAATATGCGTTCACTCGAGCTCGAAAATCCCTTTGGGGCTTCCGTGAGCTATATCGAATATACCGAGAGTACCATGGAGCTTGCGCGCCGGCTCGTTCGGGCCGGGCACGGCCACGGCAGCGTTGTCAGGACCGATTTGCAGACGAAAGGTCGGGGACGCCGGGCCGGCAGACGCTGGGAATCACGTCCGGGTGATAGTCTGCTCTTCACGCTGGTGCTCGAAACATCGCGTCTCAGTGAACCGGTACACGTGCTGCCGATTCTACTTGGTCTTGCGGTATCCGACGTGGTGGAAACACGAAGCGATAGACGATGCGCAATCAAATGGCCGAATGATGTTCTGGTTGACGGTCGGAAAGTTTCGGGAGTGCTCTGCGAAGGAGAGGGGACGATTGTCTATTGCGGGATTGGGCTCAACTGCAATCAAACCGATTTCGCCGGGGAGCTCGAGCGACGTGCAACGTCGCTTCGGATCATTACCGGTGAGGCGATCGATGTTAATGCGATTCTCGAAGAGCTGCTCGCTGCCATATACCAACGACTGGCGGACCCGGGTTGGCGGGGGGAGGTTGAATCCCGTCTCTATCTTCACGGGCATAACGTGAGCGCTTCAATCGAAACCGGTGCGGGGTTGGAAGTCCGAAACGTACGTATCGAAGGAATCGGGGAATCGGGAGAGCTCAAATTGCTCGATCGTGACACCGGTGAGTTGCGTCGGCTGTTCGGCGGAGAAGTGACGTTTGAGAGATAGCTTGCCGGGCGCCACGCCTGTGGGTTCAGACTCCTCGAGCGAGGTAGACTCCGGTCCTGCTGCTCAACGAGCGGTTTCTGCCGTTCGGTTTCTAACGACCGACGTTGAAATTCGGACCAAGATCGATACCGGGGGTGGTGAGCTTCGTCGAAAGCAGAGAACCAAGCTTTGTGTAGGAAGCTCCGTTCTCGTCGTTTATGTGGAGGGCGAAAACTACCGTCTGCCGAGTCCCGTCGTATACACCACGCGCCTGGTGTCCGATATAGCCGCCCGGGCTTATCGTAATAAGATGCTTACGTCCGAACCGGGTTGTGTTCGTCGGTATGATCTGTATCGGCGTATACTGCATTTCGGGAAAAACGATCCGCAGCCCTTTTCCCGCCGCACCGATATCAAGCTGCGTACCATATAGACAACCGTTCCCATCATATTCAATATCGATCTGTTCCCCGTTCGGGTATCTCAACGATACCGGGACCCCTTCGCCCGGGGCGTTTTCTAATTCGAGTGTAAGCGCGAAAAGCTGTGCAGGTCCCATCGGTAACCCATTGTGACGCATCGGAAATCGAGCTGATATCTGGACGATCAAACACGATATGTCATCGATGAACGAATAATCGATGGTAAGGATGCCCGGTTCGTCGAACCGCGGGTCTTCGAGCATAAGCATCTCGTTCAAACCACGTGCCTGCGGTTCCTCGAACGAAAATGCCGAAGTGCGTTCGAATTCTATCGATTCATCGTTGATGACGATTGCCGATCGAACCGGTCCGGCAAACATGCACGACGATGTCTCGGTACTCAACCCGCTTAGGCGTCCGGCGCTGAAGTGCGCTCTGAGCTTTGTGTCATCGAGCACCGTATCGCCGGTCATGTCCGCTATAAGCACACGATCGGTCCGCGAGGAAGACGGAATCGTCACATGTCGGGGGAAATCCGACTCGCGGAGACGATCGGTGTTCCCGTCGGTATGGTTCGGTGTAACTCCTCGTCTCAGTCGTCTTGCACTCGACGAGAGCTCTTCGCGGGAATAAGCGACATCTTCAACGCGCTTTCTCAAAACCGGAGTGAGTGTCAGTGAAGGCGGTGCTATAGACCGGACCGGATACACCGTTTTATCGAGCGGTTGGGTCAGGGTGTTTGCGGCAGGTATCTCCCGGTCGAGCGTCGTGAAATCTATATGTTTACGACCGATTACGGTGTGAAAAACCTCGGCAAGGGTCTTCAGCTCCTCGGTCTCCGGATCAATCGAAAACAGCACGAGCTTTCGATCTCTGCTGTGTTTCAGGATCTTTCCCGCGATCTCTTTCGACGAATCTCGTGAGCACTCGATCAATCCGAGCTCCACCGAAGAACCGTTTGGGGAAAAGAGCTCAGCGCTTTTGTTGTCAAAGAGAAGCAGCGGAGCGTTTT
>CAYLZA010000439.1:0-621 GCA_964387575.1 uncultured Spirochaetales bacterium
ATCCGTGGACGGATGGTTATGTATACGCATTGAGCAGCAGCGGAAGCACACTGGAAATCGATATATGTGGGAAGGGCGCCGGCCGTAATTCCAGAAATCTCTTACTCGTGACAAACACCGGAGACGCGCTCGATGCGGGTGAGTTCGTCTCGATACGTATCGGGGACCCGATGCGATCGCGCGGGATATATACCCAGGAGTATTCGGGGCACGAGCTCTTTCGCGTGGCGGTGGATCCGAGCGGAGACGGAGATTTCTATAAGGTTGCGGCACCTCCGGAGCTCGAGATCATAGGGAATCCCGCAACGCATTTTCTCGTGAACGTGCCGGCAACGCCCGAGACGGGCCGGCCGGTTCGCCTGACGGTTGCGGCGGTCGATGATGTTCACGACAATCCGGATTTTACCTACAGCGGGGAATTGTCAATAACGACGGTCGGTGAAGACCGGACATATCAAAACACGGTTACCGTAAACAAAGAATCGGGCGGAGTAATAAGCGTTGATGATCTTACATTCGGCGCATCTCATGTCTCTCGTGTCGTGGTGGAAGACAAGCTCAATCGAATTCGGGGAATCAGCAATCCTGTAGCACCCGAGTTTCTGTCCGGTTATCGTATCT
>CAYLZA010000439.1:631-3672 GCA_964387575.1 uncultured Spirochaetales bacterium
CACCCGTGACTGCGACGGCGGTGGATCGCTCGAAGATTATCTCGAGTGGGGACGGGATGTGATGAACCTCGACTTTTGCGCCGTCACGAACCACAGCGATCAACAACATACGCAGGAAGCGTGGTCCGATCGCAAATGGCAGAGAATTCGCGATTCCTTAAAGCGTTATCACGCACCTGGAAGGTTCGTCACGTTTTTTGGATACGAGTGGAGCAACTGGGACAACGGTCACCGGAATGTCTACTTCATCGACGAGTCGGGGCCGATTTATACGAATGAAATGGAGGAGACCGCTACCGCGGACAAGCTCTGGAACGAGCTCGAGGGGCAAAACGCGATAAGTATTCTGCATCATCCGGCGTTCGGTTGCGAATTGCAGTATAAAAGTCCTCCCGATATCGAGCCGCTCGTCGAGATTTTTTCGATCTGGGGTTGCTCGGAGACGGAGAAAATAGATATGAGTGGAACCGGTCGTGAGACCGCAACGCTGCACGAGCTCCTGGCGGAGGGAATGCGGCTCGGCGTAATTGCAGGGACCGACAACCATCTCGGTCGCCCGGCACACGGATGGACATGGAACACGACGCGGACGGTCCCGAATCCGAATCACCCGGATAGCTCGCAGCGGGGACGTTACTCCTCACCGGTGTTCGGGAACGGGCTTGCCTGTATTCTTGCAAAATCAAATACCCGTGAGGATCTTTTTGAAGCTATGCGCGCGCGCAGAACATACGCGACGACGGGAGAGCGGATTCTTCTCGATTTCCGGGTTGATGATCACCTGATGGGATCAGAGATCGTGTGTGACACATCGCCTCACGAACCTCACGCCTCGATTCGTGTAATCGGTACCCGTGTTATAGAGCGCGTGGAACTTGTCCGCGACGGGTCGGTTGTATACAGCGACGAGCCGGGATGTCGCGAAGTAACTATCGATGTCGATCTCGAATCCGTAGAGGATTCGACCTCATACGTCTATGCGAGAATCACGCAGGTCGATGGGAATCTCGCATGGTCGAGTCCGGTGTGGTGTACGCCGCCGAGCGACTGATGTGCGAATTGAAGGCGCCGACGCGCGCCACTTCCGGCGCGCGCCTCCCTCAACGCCCGGCTCACGCTCATGCGTTCGCGAATACGACGCTCCAATCGACACGTTCGGTATCGAACACGATATCTTTTCGAATAACGAGATTCTCATCGGGGGCGTTCTTTCCGACCCACAGTCCTTTGACCCCGTTCGTACGGTACCCACGGGGCGCCACGAGAAACAACGAGCCTTTTTCGCCGGTCGGACGGACGGCCGTACCCGAAAGCGTCATCGTCTCCTCGTCCCACTCGAGATTGTCGATTTCCACATTACCCTGCTGAAAGTGCATATCGGTCGAAAGGAGCCAAGGGTGGTTGCGAGTTCTCTGCACTTTGAATACACGACACGAAAACGGCGGAACCTGAACATCCAGCGATCCGGAATATGTGCCGCAGTATCGCTCCTGCCAGAAATCGTATACCCAATAGTCGGTACCGATATCGTCTTTGGTTGAGCCACTTCCGGGGCCGGTCGCTTTGTCCGGTTTCGCCACGCCGAGATCCGCAGGTGTGAGTGTCTGATCCAGTACCGTCTGCTCCAGGTTGAATACGGCGACGATGAACCACTCACCCCACGGCTTCGAGACCGGCAAACGAAAGACCTTTGGATAGCTTTCGGGATACGGGGAGGTAAATAGATCCACCGGTGTTGCGACGCGCGTAGTCTGAGGAAGAAGCTTTTTGATCATCTTCAATCGATCTTCGCTGATTCGTGATAACTCATCGGCAAGCATGATCGGGCTTCCCGATACGCCGAAGATCGTCGTGTTGATCTCCGCTTCGTTTCTCCCGATCGGTTTGTCAACCGCAAGGCAGTTGCAGTTGTTGGCGTAGAGCTTTTGATGAGTAAAATACACCGTTGCGAGGTTTTGAAGTGTTGCGCCGCACGATGTCCAGTGCGCGTGAGAGTTGATTACATAGGTTGCCGGATAAAACCATGCCCACGGAACGATCGGACGCCCTTCACCGAAGTCGGAGGAAATCCTCGCCGATTCTACATACCCGACATTGTGAAACGTCGGCCCCGAGGAGGAAAGCAGGTACGTTTCTTCGCCCACCGCATTCCTGACTGTTTCGACTCCCTTTCGAAAGAGCTCAGGGCCTTTTACGAGAGACATATCGTGATAACGTTCGAACGGCCGCTCATACCAGATAGCATCGAGAAAATCTATCATATAATAGCGAATTCCGATGTCGTAGTAGAACTTGAAAACCTTTTCGAGAAACTCCTTCGTTTTCGGATGGCTCGGATCGAGACGATAGAAATCGGACCATTGCTCCGGATCCGCGATATAGGTGTACGGCCACTCTTTGTTTCCGATTCGGTACTGCCACTTGCGTCCATATGGCGCGGGGGATCCGTCCTCTCGCATGAGCAGGTTGTCCTTGTTCTCCGCAAGGCCATCCTCGGCAATCTGCATCATCCAGAACGGGGCAATCCAGAGACCCGGAGTAATTCCCTTCTCCTCCAGCTTCCGGCATGTCCATTCGAGCCCCTTCGGGAAGTGATCCTTGTTGATTCGAAACCAGTCTCCCGGTTTGAATTCTTCGAGATGTGTCGGACCACCGATCCAGTAATAATCGATGTCAAAACCGTTCATCCGATCTACCGACGCCTGCGCGTTGCGCTCGATGACATCTTGCCATCGCTCCTCTCCGAACGCATCGACCCAGGTTTTGGCTATGATGCTGACCGGCACCTTCTCTCGAATCGGGGGATCGTATATCACGTTCACTTTATCGGCCCACTGCTCGAGTGGTCGGTATGGATCGTCGTCGAGCTTGACACAGAGCTTTTCGGTTGCGATTTGCTCACCCGGTTTGAGCTCATAATCGAAAAAATCGCAGTACGATTCGAAGTGGGTGATTCCCGATTCGGCGGAGTACGATAGATTATGCGCTCCGAATACGCGGCTGAAGGTGATGAATCCGCTCTGCAGTGCGAATCCCGAAGA
>CAYLZA010000440.1:0-3654 GCA_964387575.1 uncultured Spirochaetales bacterium
TAGGCCACCTCGTGCCACTCTACGCGATGGCGCACCTCGCGAAGGCGGGACACCGGCCGGTGGCGCTCGTGGGCGGCGGCACCGCCCGCATCGGCGATCCGTCGGGCAAGACCGAGGTCCGCAGGATGCTCACCGTGGAGCAGATCGACGCGAACGTGGAGGCAATCCGGCTCCAGATCGACCGCTTCCTCGAGTCCGCCGGGACGAAGCCTGAGGTCGTGAACAACGCCGACTGGCTCGCGTCGCTCAACTACATCGAGTTCCTGCGCGACATAGGCCGCCACTTCTCGGTCAACCGGATGCTGAGCTTCGAGACGTACAAGATGCGGCTCGAGACCGGGCTGTCGTTTATCGAGTTCAACTATCAGCTCCTGCAGTCGTACGATTTTCTGATCCTCTATCAGAACGAAGGATGCAAGCTCCAGATCGGCGGCGATGATCAGTGGGGTAATATCGTTGCAGGTGCGGATCTGATTCGTCGTATCGAAGCCGAAGAGGCGATCGGTCTGACGTTCCCGCTGGTAACCCGTTCGGACGGGAAAAAGATGGGGAAAACCGAGAAGGGAACGCTCTTTCTCGATTCTGCGATGACCGCTCCGTACGACTTTTTTCAGTACTGGCGAAACGTAGCCGACGCCGATGTCGGTAAATTCCTCAAGCTCTTTACGTTTCTCCCGCTGGAAGAGATCCGGGAGCTCGAAACTCTCGAGGGCGCCGAAACAAACCGGGCGAAGGAAGTGCTTGCAAAGGAGCTTACCACGATCGTCCACGGCGAAGAGGAAGCTGCAAAAGCGCTCGATGCCGCGCGCGCCGCATTTTCTCAGCAGGGGAGCGATATATCAGCCATCCCTTCGATGGGTATTCCGACCGCAGAGCTCGCCCGGGGGATTACCGCAATCGATCTTTTCTCTCGAACCGATTTGTGTACTTCGCGAAGTGAAGCCCGAAGGCTCATCACCCAGGGCGGTGCTTCGATAAACGACACGAAGATAGAATCGATCGAAGAGCAGATCGACGCATCGTGGCTCGATGACGGCGTGCTCATGCTGAGGGCCGGGAAAAAACGCTACTTCAGAGTGATTGCGGAATAACCGCTTCTGCGGCCCGCGACCCGGGGGCGATTTATTTTCCGATGTGGATAGATACCTTCGCGGTGGCGCGGCGGCGGCTGATGCGAACAGACGCTGCCGTACCGCAGACCGGAGCAGCAGGTATCTGGACCGCGTACTACTGTCGGTGTTTCGAAAATAGATGCTGCATCTCAACGAGACCGCTCGAAGCTCGAGATTCGCCGTATCGCGCCGCGATCTCGAGCAATGCATCCACCACATTCCAGTCGTATTCCCAGGAAGCAAGCTCGTCTTTTTGTACGGCTTCAAGCGCGTTTGATGCGTGCTTCCACTGTTTGACGATTGCTTTTTGTTGTTCGCGATCCGGCCGTTTCATGTGTGTATCTCGATCACTTCTCGTGCCCAATCAATAATATCAGAAGATTCCTTGAGCTCGGCAAGCAGTTCGAGATGTTTCATTATGTACGCGGTGTCGAGGCTACTACCTGAACGCGTTACAATACTTTCAGCATCGATTCTATCCCGGTCTCTGGCAGCAAACGCTTTCATAATAAAAAGGTCTTCGGCAGAGCATACCGGTAAAACGCAATCAGGGGCAAACTCGAATAACGTTGCACGTTTGTGCATATCGAATTCAAAATTCAGGGCGCCGAGAGATACATCAACATCAGTACCGTTCGACGTCCTCAACAGCAACACGCGATTCTCCAACGCGAATGTCAACGCGTCCGATAGACGACTCGGGAACTGTGACAATAACGGTTGAATAAAAGATTTTTCCCGACCGACGCCGGTAAGTAAGGAAAGATCAATATCGCGCGTCATCCTCGGTTCGCCCCACCGTAACACCGCGAGACCGCCGATCACACAGTACTCCCATCCCTGGGAGTCCATGAATTCACCGATTTCTTTCGCCGCAGAAAAGAGCGCGTTCACTTCGACTGCATCTTTTTCTCGATTTTCGCCCAGCTGTCTCGGAGTGAAACCGTTCTGTTGAACACCGGCATGCTTTCGCCGGATGCAATTCCGTCGAGCACGAAATAGCCCTTTCGGAGAAACTGATACCGATCGCCCCCGGAGGCTTCCGAGAGGGAACGTTCGACGCGACACCCGTTCAAAACCGTCACCGAGTCCCGGTTTACCAGATCGGTGATGTTCTCACCTTCGCCCAGGTCCGCAGGATTCTCCCGCGTAAAAAGCCTGTCGTAGAGTCGGACTTCCGCCGGGATCGAGTGTGGCGCCGAAACCCAGTGCAGCGTTCCCTTCACCTTTCTCCCGTCTTCGGACCATCCACCGCGGGTTGCCGGATCATAGGTACAGTGGATCTCGGTTATCGTTCCGGATGCATCTTTTTTATAGTCGACGCACGTCACATAGTAGGCGTGCTTCAGCCGGACTTCTTTTCCGGGCGACATTCGAAAATATTTTTTCGGTGGATCTTCGCGAAAATCATCACGGTCGATAAAAATCTCTCTCGAAAAAGGAACGGTCCGCGTCCCGGCATCAGGGTCTTCGGGATTGTTGTCCGCCTCGAGCTGCTCGGTTTCACCATCCGGATAGTTATCGATGATCACCTTTACCGGATCGAGCACCGCCATTACGCGTCGTGCACTCTGATTGAGCTCTTCACGAATAACGTGCTCGAGCAGCGCAATGTCGACCATGCTGTGCGTTTTCGAGATGCCTACCTTGTCGATGAATGTACGAATTGCGGAGCTGGTGTACCCGCGTCGTCTCAAGCCGGCCAATGTCGGCATTCTCGGATCGTCCCAACCGTCTACCAGACCTTCGGCAACGAGCTCTCTGAAAAACCGCTTCGAAAGCACCATATAGGTGATATTGAGCGCAGCGAACTCGATCTGCTGAGGATGAAAAATGCCGAGTTGATCAAGGAACCAGTTGTAGAGCGGCCGATGATCCTCATAGCCGAGATCGCAGAAGGAGTGGGTTACTCCCTCGATCGAATCCGACTGTCCGTGAGCCCAGTCGTACATCGGATATATGCACCACTTGTTACCGGTACGATGATGGGCGGCGTGCAGTATCCGGTACATCACCGGATCTCTCATGTTGAGATTCGGTGAGCTCATATCGATTTTTGCACGCAGCACGCATTCCCCCGCCTCGAGCTCGCCCGCGCGCATCCGCTGAAACAGATCGAGATTTTCTTCCACCGTCCGGTTTCGGTACGGGCTTTCCTTGCCCGGCTCGGTGAGCGTTCCCCTGTGCTCTCTGATTTCATCCGGGCTCAGGCTGTCGACATACGCCGTTCCCTTTTTTATGAGTTGCAGGGCATACTCGTAGAGCTGTTCGAAATAGTCGGAGGCGTAATATTCGTGCTCTCCCCAATCGAAACCGAGCCACTCGATGTCTTTTTTGATATCGGCGGCGAATTTGGCCTCTTCCTTTATCGGATTCGTGTCGTCGAACCGCAGATGACACCGACCGCCGAACTGTTCGGCCACCTCGAAATCGAGACAGATGGCTTTTGCATGGCCGATATGTAGATACCCGTTCGGCTCGGGTGGGAACCGGGTTACCACACCGTCTGCGTGTTGCCCTGCGGCTACCTCTTCGGAGATAC
>CAYLZA010000441.1:0-3648 GCA_964387575.1 uncultured Spirochaetales bacterium
GAACATCGTATCGATAATGGCGGACGATCTCGGAATGTGGGCGCTCGGGTGCTACGGCAACAACGAGGTCTCCACACCGAATCTCGATGCGCTTGCGCGGCGTGGTGTGCGTTTCAACAATTTTTTCTGCACCTCGCCTGTGTGCTCTCCGGCACGGGCGTCGCTCCTTACCGGTAGAATCCCGTCTCAACACGGAATACATGATTGGCTGTGCGAAGGTAATTTCGGAGACACTTCGGTGGAATATCTCGAAGGGATGCCCGGTTATACGGATATCCTGGCGGGGCATGGTTACACATGCGGTTTGAGTGGAAAGTGGCATCTGGGGGCGAGCATCAAGCCTCAGAAAAACTTTTCCTTTTGGTATGCACACCAGAAGGGCGGCGGCCCCTACTACGGCGCTCCGATGATCCGTAACGGCGAACCGTATGAAGAGAGCGAATACGTCACCGACGCGATAACGCGTGAGGCGCTCTCCTATATCGATGACCACGCGGCCGTCGATTCGCCGTTCTATCTGAGCGTTCATTATACGGCGCCCCATTCCCCGTGGATCGACAATCATCCGACCGATCTACTATCATATTATGATGATTGTCCCTTCGAGTCGTGCCCGGATCAGCCGTACCATCCGTGGTTTGTAGCAGGGTATCGCAAAAGGATTAATGCGTTGGAGCAAGAGCACGGCCATGAAACGGCTCGCCGTGAAATCCTCAAAGGGTATTTCGCCGCGATAACCGCAATGGATTCGGGAATCGGACGTATTATCGAGAATCTCGAGAAACGAGGTATTCGCGACGATACGCTCGTTGTTTTTACGAGCGATAACGGAATGAATATGGGGCACCACGGTATCATCGGGAAGGGAAACGGAACGTACCCGCAGAACATGTACGAGGAATCGGTAAAAGTGCCGACTCTCATGAGTTGTCCGTCACGGATTCCGGAAGGGGCGGTGTGTGAAACGTTTGCAAGCGGATACGATTTTATGCCCACGCTGCTCGATTTTATCGGGTTACCGAATCCCGAGGCCGACAATCTTCCGGGACGATCGGTTGCTGCGGATACCGAGCGCGACGGGGACATCGTAGTTTTCGACGAATACGGCCCGGTGCGGATGATACGCGATCCTCGCTACAAACTTATAAAACGATATCATTATGGTCCGGATGAGCTCTACGATCTCGAGGAGGATCCCGGTGAGGTGCGTAATCTCATAGACGACTCAGGCTATGCCCATGTCGGAAAGGAGCTCGTGGAACGGCTCGACATGTGGTTCGATCGGTGGGTCGATCCGGAGCTCGACGGAACCCGGGAACGCGTAACCGGTGCGGGACAGGCGTCACCTGTTTTTGGCTTCGACAGACGGGTACGCCCGTTTCGTGAAATAGATATATAAGAAACACCGAGGAGGATAGTGTGAATCGCGACCCCTGGAACGAACGATTCGGATTTTTCTGGTATAACGACGACGAGATTTTTCGCTTTACCGATGAGGATTTCAAGAGCCGTGCGAAAGCGCTCGGAGAAGCAGGAACGAACCACGTTATCACATTCAGCTGCACACATTTTCGCTGGTCGTTTCGCCGATACTGGAATGAGCTGAATACGGTACTGCGACGGCTCGTAGAAGCGTGTCATGCATACGACATTGCCGTAACCGAGCATCATTCATCACATCTCACTTTTAATCCGCTCGATAAAGACGACGAGGGTTATATGGAGCGGGTACTCAATAAACGGGGTTCGACGATTCGGTCGTGGCCGTCGCTTCGCGAGGATTGCGACGCCGATTCGATTATCAACGGGAAACCGCTTTCATCGTTTCGACAGATAGACGGCCGTACCGGAGAATGGGCGCGTTCGCGATATCGCGGATGGTGTATGTGTTTTAACAATCCCGATTTTCGATCGGCTTATCTGGAGTACCTCGAATCTGTTTACGAGACCGGTGTCGACGGGATAATGACAGACGACGTCCAATACTTCGCACTCGAAAACGGTCCGAAGCCTGGACACGCCTGCGCGTGTGAGCACTGTCGTCGGTTATTCTCCGAACAGACCGGCTACGAGCTGCCGAAACCCGGCGATCCATGGAACAACTGGCATGGCGACTATGATGACCAGTCGTTTCTCGCCTGGATCCGTTTCCGGATCGAATCGGTGCGACGTTTCCACGAGATCGTAGCCGAACACTACGAATCGCTCGGGAAACGGTTGCTCCGACCCAACTATCAATCCGGTGTGTTAAACGCCAATCCCACGGCGTACTGCCTGGAGGATCTTCCGCGGCTCGACTGGATTTTTCAGGAGAACTGTAATTCGGACATAATCCGGTATTCGTGGCCCATGTGGGCGGCTGAAGCCGCTCATCGATACGCAGTTGGACGAACCAGAAGTATTCCACCGATGTCGCTCTTCTATCCTGATCGCGACGACATGACCAGATTTTCCTGGGCTCTTGCTATGAGTTGGGGGCATCTCTATCTCGGAACATCCGAAGGGCGATCGGTTGCAGAGCTCGAAAAACCACTCAGGGATTTTGAAGTTCATTATGAGAATTATGTTCATGATACGGTTCGCATACCGGATGTAGCATTTTACTACTCGCGTGAAAGCCGGGTGCTCGATGAAAACGCTCCGTACCGAAGTCTATCGGGACTGATTACGTGGGCTCAGAGTTGCTGCAGGCGAAACATCCCCTTTACGATTTTCCGGAAGGAAGATATCACGGGTACGGCGCAAAATGACGCTCCGGCTGATACTTCCGGCGGGGAGGTCGGTCAAGCCCGCGTCGGTAACGGCGGGGACGACGTTCCGATCCTGGTTGTAAACGATGTCGTTTTTCTCGACGACGAAGAAATTGAAGGGTTCAAACGGTACTTGCTGTCGGGAGGAACGCTGGTCTGGACGGGATTCTCGGGATCGCGCAGACTCGATGGGAGCAATCGAGGGGAACACGAGCTCGGAGATCTTCTCGGTGTGGCGGAGTTTACCTGCTCGGCGGATGGTGCGGAAGAAAACCGGTATATCGCGGGGGCGGGACGTTTGGTGACGCTACCCGGTAACCGGTGGATTGGACCGTATCTGACGGTGCTTCGTGCAGACAGATGGCACGCCGACTCGATACGAACCACATGGGGCGGAGATCCGACGAAAGAGGTACGAAACTCAGTCGCCTCCTGTATCGACGATCTTCTCGAGGATCGCTGGAGTCTTCGCACCTTCGGATTTGCGGAGGACGCGCTTTTTACCTACTTCAAACGAAATGACGGCCCGGAGCACATAGTTCATTATGTAAATGCCGCCCAAACGCTCGAGCCCGCCGCGGATAACACGATCGGACATGAGGATCCGGTGCCGTTTCCCGAATTGAGCGGAGGAACCATAACGGTCAATCTGCAAAGGGGTGCGGTAGAGGATACGGGGTCTTCGGTTCCGGCCGCACGGCGGGTCGTGTTGTACGATCCGGAGCATGAGGAACCGAGCGAGCTCACGGCGAATCGCGACGGTGATACGCTGCAGGTAGAGCTGGAGAAGCCGCCTCGTTATTACGGCTTGATCGTGGTTGAATAGAGAACGAGGCGCGACGAACACGACCGCGACGCCCGAAATGAAAGACCGATAGCACCGGGAAAAGAGCTTCCG
>CAYLZA010000442.1:0-3647 GCA_964387575.1 uncultured Spirochaetales bacterium
GCGTGCTGGTTGAGGTATCGACTCGATTCGTTCGCCAGGGCGTTAGGCATTGTATGGGTGAATATAGGAAGGCGCGCAGGAGCGGTCAAATGTCGACACAGTGTATGCGATAAAAGTCACGCCATTCGCCCGACTCATTACCCCGAAAACTGATGTACGCTCATCAGTACAACTATTGCGGAAATCCCTATAGACACCAGCCGAACCACTCGGTTGAATCGGATTATGAGAAACGTCTTGCAAACAAAAGCGAAAAAAAATACTATCTAAAAGCGAACGAAAGAAATTGAGAAGCGAAATAAAAGCTTTGGGTAATCTTAACGAAAGGAAAAAGGAAATTCTCGAATTGCTCGCCGAAGACGGGACGATGACCGTTTCAAAGATGAGCGAACGGCTTTCGGTCTCCGCTGCAACCGTGAGAAACGATCTGACCGCGCTCGAGAAAAGCGGCTTCATCGTTCGGACGCGGGGCGGCGCTTTTCCCGCGTTTCACCGGAGCATTCTCGATCGACGTCGCAATCGAACAGAGTCCAAGGACCGGATAGCCAGATACGCGGCGGATCTCGTAGAGGACGGTAGCACGATTATGATCGAGGCCGGGACCACTACGGCTGCGGTAGCGAGATATCTGCTCGGAAAACAGGATGTCCACGTGGTCACGAACTCGACGCTGTTGCTTCCTCACGCACGGGTAAATCCCTCGCTTCATCTGAGCGTAGTCGGCGGAGAGTTCAGACCGCTTACGGAATCCCTCGTCGGGCCGCTTGCCATCGACGAGCTCGAGCAGTTTTATGTGCAGATTGCCTTTATCGGTACCGACGGATTTACTACCGAGCACGGACTTACAACGCATCTTATCGAAGGGGCGGAGATCGTTCGCAAGATGGCCGGTCAGGCGGATCGGGTAATTCTCGTTGCCGATTCGACCAAATATGGTCGGACCGGATTTGCCCGGGTATTGCCGCTTTCGGCGATCGACGAGTTGATAACTGATGAAGAGCTCCCCGAGGAGGAGCGAAAGAGGATAGAAAAGCACGGCGTCGAAGTCGTGTGCGTATAGGAGAGAGAAGTATGGCTGAACAGATACTGATGCCGAGGCAGGGGAATACGGTTGAATCGTGTATCGTGTTGGAGTGGAAAAAACACGAGGGCGATTCGGTTTCGCAGGGCGATGTTCTCTGCGAAGTGGAAACCGACAAGGCCACGTTCGAGGTCGAGAGCACGTCCGACGGTACGTTGCTCAAGACGTTTTTCGAGGAAGGCGATGATGTGCCGGTTTTGACACCGATAGCGGTCGTCGGGAATGAGGGTGAAGATATCTCGGATCTCGGTCCCGAGGGCGAAGCCCCGGCATCCGCAGCCGGTGCTTCGGCCTCGGGCGCAGAGCAAGGCTCCACAGCCGGCGCGTCACAAGGAACCGCAGCGGCTGAAGCGCAGGGCTCCGGGACCGGCGCGGATGGTATTGCAATCTCGCCGAGAGCCCGGCATCGAGCGGACAAACACGGGATTGCGTACGGCGATCTTGCCGGAAAGGGTACAGGTCCCGGAGGCAGGATTATCGAACGCGATGTCGAGCAGGCACTTTCGGCAACCCAGCCCCTGACTCCGGCCGCCGCGGCGGAACGCGCCCGCTCCGGTATGCAGGCACCGGTCGAAGGAACCGGTATCGGCGGTCGTGTCCGGGCACGGGATCTTGCGGGCGTCGGCGCCGCCGGTGGGGTTGCGGGTGACGCGGGCGCCGGTGCTGCGGGCGCTGCCGCTGGGGCTACCGCTGCGGCCGCAGGTGGTGCGGGTGCCGCAGGAGGAGCCGCTACGGGCGAAGGCGCGGCCGCGGCGACCGGTTTGCGTGCCGGCACGCGCGAGCTACCGGAGTTTCCCGGACCGTTCGAGGACGTGCAGGTCTCGGGGGTACGGAAAATCATCGCCGAGCGGATGCACGCATCGCTGTCGAATACGGCGCAACTCACGATGCATTCGACCGCTGATGCGAGGAGTATTCTCTCGTACCGAAAGAAACTCAAGGCGAGCCGTGAAGAGCTCGGGCTTACGGGAGTAACGATCAACGACATCGTGCTCTACGGCGCGATACGGACGCTCGTTCGGTATCCCGCGCTCAACGCGCATTTCAACGGCGAATCGATCAGACGGTTCGGTCATGTGCACGCGGGATTTGCGGTCGATACCGACCGGGGGCTCATGGTTCCGGTGGTGAAGTTCGCCGATGCGCTTACGCTCCGCGAGCTTGCGGCGGAGACGAAACGGCTGAGCCGGGCGTGTCAGGAGAGTAAGATCGATGCCGATGAGCTTCAGGGTGGAACCTTCACCGTGACCAATCTTGGTGCGCTCGGGATCGAGATGTTTACTCCCGTGCTCAATGTACCTGAAGTAGCGATACTCGGGGTCTGCTCGATAGAACCGAAACCGGTTCAGACCGAAGAAGGAGTCGAGCTCCATCCTCACATCGGTTTGTCGCTGACGATAAATCATCAGGGAGTAGACGGAGCACCGGGAGCACGGTTTCTCAACGATCTGGTATCGATGCTTGCCGATTTCGATCTTCTCCTGGCAGGATAAGGCGGAGCAAGCAACAATGAGTGAAAAACAATTCGATCTGGTGATACTCGGAGGAGGTCCCGGGGGATACCGGGCGGCCGAACGTGCCGGCGCACGGGGAATGTCGGTGGCGCTCATAGAACGGGAAGAGCTCGGCGGCGTGTGTCTGAACCGTGGCTGTATACCCACGAAATCGCTTCTGCACTCGGCACGGGTTTATTCTCATGCAGCGGAAGCGCCCGAATTCGGCGTGAGCTTCGACGGTTTGCGGTACGAGCTTGCGGCTGCGATGAAGTGGAAAAACCGGACCGTAGAGACGCTTCGCCGCGGGGTGGCCTCTCAGATGAAACGGTTCGGTGTTGAGGTTGTCAATGCACCGGGAAGTATGATCGAACCGAAGGCCGTGTCGGCGGAAAACACGGTCTATCGGGGTGAAAATGTCATCATCGCAACCGGGTCTTCACCTGCCCGTATACCGATCCCGGGGATCGAATCGGATCATGTGGTGACGAGCAGGGAGATCCTGCAGATATCATCGTTACCCGAACGGCTGGTCGTGATCGGCGGAGGCGTAATCGGGATGGAGTTTGCCTCCTATTTTTCATCGGTCGGCGTCAAAGTCGATGTGGTGGAGATGCTTCCGGAAATCGTGCCCGTGCTCGATCCGGACATATCGAAGGCGATGCGAAGCTCGATGAAAAATATCACGTTTCATCTCGGAGCGCGGGTTACCGAAATAACCGGTGAGGGTGTACGAGTTGCCGACGGAGGAAGCGATCGGAAAGGAAGTGGAGAGCAGGAAACACGAGAAATCGAGGCGGATATGGTGCTGATGTCGGTCGGAAGACGGCCGAATGTGCACGACATCGGGCTCGAGAAGATCGGCATCGATTATTCGTCTTCCGGGATCGTCGTAAACGAACGGATGCAGACCAATCTTCCCGGTGTATACGCGGTCGGCGATGTAAACGGCCGATCGCTTCTTGCGCACAGCGCCTACCGAATGGGGGATGTCGCAGTCAACGCTATCACCGGAGAGCGTGATCTGATGAGGTACGACGCCGTTCCCTGGGGCGTCTACACGATACCCGAAG
>CAYLZA010000443.1:0-3643 GCA_964387575.1 uncultured Spirochaetales bacterium
TACCACCGAAGACTCACGCACGACGGAAACAAAACGAGACAAAGCGGACCGTCTCGCACAAGCGGTTGACCGTTCAATCGACTGGATAGTTTCGGAATCGATCGAGCACGAGTTTCGGACAACCGTTGTCCCGGGATTAGTCACGATCGACGACATCACCGAAATCTCACGACGAGTCGAAGGATGTAGGACCTACGTCCTCAACGAGTTCAAGCCGGGAATCACGCTCGACCCGGCATACAGCCGTCTCTTGCCCTACCCGGCCGAGGTAATGAATCGAATGAGAGAGATTACGGAATCCGCCGGTCTATCGGTGCATCTGAGGGGCGGTGCCCGATAGCTATCCGAGACGTCGGCCAATAAGGTGATCACTCGCCAAGCAGTTCTCTTGTTGCACCTTCCCACGGTTTGGATCTGCATTGCATGAGAGCAAAATGAGAACTGCCTACGCCGGATTTCACCGTCGGGGCTTCGCTTGATGTTTGGCGGCCGCTTGGGTATGTTGATGCGGTGAAACGGGTTTTAGTATTCGGTACATTTGACGTTCTTCATCCGGGACACCTCAATTTCCTGAAGCAGGCACGATCGTACGGATCATGGCTTATCGTTTCGGTGGCGCGTGATACATTCGTTCGATCGATAAAAGGGCGTGAACCGCTTCACAACGAAGGTCGCCGAATCACCAACGTTTTGGAAACCGGTCTGGTGGATGAAGCACATCTATCTGATTCTACAATCGGGACGTACGGAATCATCAAAAAAACGCATCCCGATGTGGTTTGTCTGGGTCACGATCAGGAGCAACTCATGAAGGATCTGAAGCGATGGCTGAAGGAACATCAGCTCACGATCGAGACGGCGGTCATGAAACCGTACTTTCCTGAGAAATACAAGTCCTCGAAAATTATACCGCTCAGAAAAACGCCATAGAAAACGTTGTTCTACTCTATCCGTTCTACCGATGAATCGGCTTTGAGCGCATCGATGCCACGGAGCATGTTCAACGAAGCAAGCCACTTGAAGCCTGAAACCGAGGGATCGGTAAAGTGAAAGCTGTAGAGGTGCTCGTTGCAATAAAACTCCATTTTTTCCTTATTCTGAACATTTACACCCTTGATTTCATCGATCGGAAAAACGATGGATCCATCCTGCATCGGGGAGAACTCGAGCCTGTCGGCGTAAAGGGTGAGAGTTCCGACTTTGAACTTTTTCATCGGATTCCTTTTATAGCCCATCCACACCCACACGGGACCGTCTGAAAATACCGGTTCGTCCATTTGGCTCCGCTTATGTTGCTCAAAAAGCTTTTCGAGATGTGCAATTTGCCAGAGGTTCCAGTCACGCACCGTTTCGAACCGGTTGCCGCCTTTTACCTCTTCAAAAAAACCGTATTCAGAATACTCTACTTGATGACCACATTGCTTACACGAAATCGTACTCCCGCCGGAGCGAAGCGTGCCTATGGCTTTGCATGATTGACAGACAAAAATCGCGAGCTCGATACGTTCGGCGCGAACGCGGCTTTTATACGGAATCATATGATTACGTTGATATTCCCACTCATCATACTCGAGAATCTTTGAAAGCTTTTCGTATATTTCATCGACGCTCATGCTTTTGATCTCTTCGCTCGTAAACCCGAACTTGAACTCCACCGTAACCGGACCTTTGCGATATTTCCGACACCACCGAGGCAGCGCGAGAAACGCACCCTTCAAAATCGGGACGACTACCGGAAGTCTGAGCGCCTTTATGAGTTTCGTCGTCGCGTAAAGGGTCGGCATCGTATGACCATCCCAGTTTCTTCTTCCCTCGGGAAAAATACCAATAACGCCGTTCTTTTTTTTGACATTAAAGATGCTCCTTACGGTCTCGAAGTCGGATATCGCTTTTGACTTCGGAATCGCCCCAACCAACCCGAGCAAGAATCTGAACAACGGCATTCGCAGCCACAGGTCGGAGATTACATAGTAGACCGGATCCGGCACAAAGTTGGCGATAAAAAACGGATCCCAAAAACAGACATGATTCGGAAGCAACACATACGGAGGTTTAACCGAATCAAAAATCTCTATATTCTCGCTGCGTAATCCATAACGTTTTGTGAGAAATATTCCCAACGTATATTTTAGAAATTGATTAAATTTTCGGCTTGTTCGAAGTTTTCTCGCCACCCGGCAGTCCTTTTATTTGTGTAGCCGAAAGAATAGCATGCGAGTGATACCACGTCCATTGTAATGTGGCGCTTTCGCTGGAATCGTTACGCCTGATACGCTATTGTGCCGGCGTAGAAAGCTCTACGGCTACGTAATATGGTGGGTGTACTAAACGAGGCCCCGGACGTACCAAGACCCGACATGGAATTGCTGATCTCACGGTTCGAACGATCAACGAGCCTGAGCTTCTCGGGTGGCCGCCTCATCGACGTAGAAATTCGTGATCTCGAAGATCGAGCTCACTTCCTTTTCAACCACTACACCCGTTTTGTCGGTAAACTTCGCTTTCAGGGGAAACTGCGTCACGCAGGGCTTGTACTTCCCGATATTCCGTATCGCCGCTATTGCTCCGGCCTTGATATCTTTTCTGGCTTCCTCAGATGGATACAGTAGCGCGGATTCCCTGGAGATGCCCTTCTTGACGGCCACGGTCGTAACCTGGTCGCCCGCGAAGTCCTTCGCCTCACGACAGGTCGCTTCGTCTCCGGTGATCATGATGAGCGGCACGCCGAAATGACCCGCAAGCATCGTATTGTAGCCGATTTCCCCTGATTCGACACCGTTGTACCACAGGCGCTTCTCGGTCTTCGAATTGCCGGTGTGGTTGAGCACTCCGTCCTCCGTTCCCATCATCGCATGCTGTCCCAGCATGATCAGACCGTGGAAGGTATCATCGAGCCCGTACAGTCCCCGCGGCCTCGGCTTGCCCATCATATACGGTACTCCCTCCGGCATGAGCTCGGGGATGAAACTCATTCCCGGACCGTGCGCGTCGGATGCGAGTATTTCATCGACCCCGGCTTCCCTGAGGCCTTCCACGCAGGCACGTAGATCGTACATCAGAGATTCCCGTGCTTCTCTCACGCGGTTCCTGCTCTGTTCGAAGCTGAATACTCCGCATACTCCCTCGAGATCGGTGTGGATATATATTTTCATAGTGTTTTCCCGTGTGCCGTTCCGCCTGGAAATAAAGACGTTTGTCGGAAGATATTCCCACCGCAGTATAGTTCGAAACAGGAGTAGCGGCAATCCGCCGACACGCGGCGGGTGGAAATTTTTAGAGCAGCCATCTGATAGATTTAGTAATAAAAAATCCCTCCCAAATAGGTTATAATAACCCACCAAATCACTCTGGGAGGGACCAGTAAATCTGCTCGTGTTCTTGATGCGGACCGGCCGGGAGTTGGAAAACAAAATGTTCGAAGAGCTGGGCACTGGATATAACGAATCGAGGATTGAAAGGGACCGTGAGTTGCTGATCGGCGTGAGGAGTTACTTCCGCGACCCGGAGGTTATGGCGCACCTGCGCGAGGCGGTGCAGAAAACCCTCGAGCACGGGAAGCCGTGCGAGCTCAGCCTGGACGCCGTGCGCGACGAAAAAACCATCATGCCTTGCATAGCCCGAAACTAAACGGATATCGTGAGAA
>CAYLZA010000444.1:0-3641 GCA_964387575.1 uncultured Spirochaetales bacterium
ACATTCGGTACTCCACCCAATCGCATTTCGAGCTCATCATGCAGCGTGGAGGCTTCATTCACCATCTTATTGCCGTCACTGCTGTTTTTCGGACTGACCTGCAGGCTGACATATCCCATTGTCCCGTCGCTTGCGAGAAAAATATCGCGGAGAAGCCGACAGTTGTGCTCGACAACCATCATCGTGACGATCGAATTGAGTGAAGTGATAGCGGTCTCGAGCGTGTGGTCCCGGTGCTCCGGATTGTCTTCGGCGTACCCCCCCGGCTCGACATCAGCGTCGGTTTTTTTCGTTACGATAGATGAAAGCTCCGATTTCGAGTAACGGGAGAAAATCAAATCATCCACGATTACGTTCCACCGATCGGGATCGGCCTCCCACGCCAGCTCGATCAGCACGGGATTGGTTGTGACGAACGATCCCCCGAGCCTGATGACGTGCTCAAGATAAAGCGCGTAGTCGTTCCCGATTTCAGTGCCGGTTGAATCGGCGGCAGCCGATCTGAACGCTTCGCAAACCTCCAGCAAATTACCTGTGTGGAGCTCTCGAAGGGCGTTTTTCACATAGTCGTGCAGTCGCGTTCCGAGCATGTTCTCCGCGTCCGCGGTTGCAGCCGCATCATCGAGCCCTTCCGCCTTTAACCGACCGACGACTCGTGTCATCAACGTTTCTCGGGCTCGTCGGGCCGCAGGGCTTTTCTCCTCTTCCATTTCATCGAGCATCGTCACAATGTCGGAGTGCACGCTTGATGCGATCGAGTTTTTGTCGCCGATTCCGATATTCCAATTCGGCAAAAAGCTCTTAAGACCGATGGCAAGGTCGATGAGAAAGCGAATGACGTTCTCGTCCGCGTTCGGTTTCCCTGATTCAGACACAGGATCGGTATTCGTCCGAATTCGCCGCATAAGCGATTCGCAGCGCTCTGCGAGCTCACCGGCTTTACTGTGAATGATAATCGAGCTTGCCGCGCGGAAAGTTTCGCCGGCGATTATCCGTGAGTATAATTCGTCGGTAGTCATTCCGGCTTCTCGTTTTCGCTCCCGGCGGATTTCGGTTGCAAGTTTTTCCTTACGCATAGTGCGGTTCATCATAGAGCGACGTCGGTAATGCGTAAACCTGCCGGAGTGATCCGAACATTGTGGAAACTCACGGCCGTTACCTCCGGCCGCGACAGGCCGCGTTTCGTTAATCGCTGCTCGCGCCGCTTTCGCCCTTCGGCGGAGTCGTTCCGAAAACGACATCCCACAACGGCGAGCTCACGCCGAACCCGTACGAATGATCGAATAGGTTCTTTCTGATGAATAACCTTCATAAAGGGGTAGTTGTCAATCTCGCTATTGATCATGAGAGTGGTCTACTCCTTCTCACTCGAGAACGTTTCTCCCTCCGGATAAAGGTGTCGCATACGGGGCATGTACTTTTTTATGTGTTGCTCGTTGGTTTTATCACCGCCCGGAATATTCGCGCACATCCAGAGCGGCGGATCGATACCCGCTTCAGCAGCTTTTTCGACGGTACGGATTACCAGAAGCTGGATGAGATAGCACGCTGCAATCGAGGAAGCCACGCCGACTGCCTGCGAAACTCCCGGTACGGGAATCGTCTGCTCATCTTTCGATGTGTGCGTATCGAGGAGTATGTCGGCGATTTCCGAAAGGTTCTTCCCTGATGGATGCCGTGCCGTAAAATCGTCGGGAGTGTTTTCGGCAAACGCCGAGCTGGTTACGCCGATTACAATGCGAGCGCGCTTTTTTGCAGCGAGTGCGAGGTCGATCGTCGATGCGTTCATCCCGTAGTAATTACAGACGATTACCACGTCTTCAGTTCGGACATCGTGATACGCCATGGTATAGCCGCCCATCCCGGAAACTCGCTCGAGGCACGGCTTCCCGTCGAACAATCCGAGCCCGGGCCCGAAGATGATACTTACATTTGCTAACCCACCCGCACGATAAAACATCTCCATCGCAGGTATTTGCGAATGACCCCCTGCACCAGCGACGTGTATGATTCCGTCGTCCTGTATACAGCGGACCAGCTCGTCGGCTGCTTGATCAAGTGCAGGGCCGGTATTCGATTCGATGGTATCGAGCAGATCATTGACGTGAGCGCGAAAACGGTTAACGGTCGATGTGTCAGACATAATTCTCCCCATTCGGCACTATAGAGATCGTTACGCTCGTGGTCAACAATGCAGGAGTGTGATTTCAACGATGTGTTAAATGGGAGGGCAGAACGGGCCTTAGCGTCCCCATTCTTGGCCGGTGCCCGGTTGGCGTCCGCGAGGCGGGTATCCGCACTTCAGGGGCCGGAGTCGTTTCGTATGTCACATCTGAACATACCGGGCGAGCAACTGTGCAAATCGTTCTCCCTGCGCTCGAAGATTTTCGGGACTTTTTCCATTGGTATGTGTCGAGAAAAAAGGCCAGAAATCGAACTCTTTCTGCAGATATGACTCGAATATCGTGAGCTTTCGAACCCACGGAACTGCGTCACGGAGAAAATAGTTCCATACGGGATCGAGCTCCGAAGGTCTATTCTTCGGCATGAGCTTCCTGAGTGTGGTGTCAAACACGCGAAAATCCCAGGCCGGCGGGTTGTCATAGGTCTGACCACCGTGGAGTTTTCCCATGAGTTTTACATTCAAGTTTGAAAAACAGTCTTCTACGATGTTTTTAACGGCGCGTATCTCGGGAAGCGGAGGTTCCCGAAACCACTCGCGCGCCATGTAGTATCTGCCTCCATACGGAGATCCTCCCACCACCGAGTCGATCGCAGTCATCGGAACGATGCGGAATCGTGTCGTATCGAGCATTTTTGATACATCGTCATCGACAGCTTCGATCATACGGTTGATCATCCCTTCGAGCGCCACGTTGGATGTAGGCTCGTCCGCATCTTCACGGGATATCAACATGATTGTATCCTTGTTCTTCCCCTCATCGCCGATGGAAACCATCGGGACATCCCGCCCTTCACGCGTTTTTCCGATCATTTCAACCTTTACTCTCGGCTTGTCTTCGATCGATTCGAGCCACGCGAGAAGATCGGAGTAGGTGTAGGGTATCGTATAACACACATACGCCTCGTCTTCTTCGAAGTAGTGGGTGAATTGTACGGTGTTCGGCATATGCGCGATCTTCTCCGCATGATCCACGTGTTTCCATTGCTTTTTGTCGTAGCTCATATAGGGGACACGACAGCTGTAGTCCGGGTTTTCCGGATTGCCCGTTTCGGTAACACCCCATCGATTTCCTCGATGTGAGACGAATGTGAGAGAAAATGTTATTTCCCGGTCCTTGCAGCCACGGATTCTGAAATGCGTCCAGTACCAGGTATCGGGTCTCAACCCTACCTGATACCAGTCGGGCCCGAGCTCGGTTACCTGACCGAGGCTTCCGTTTTCGAAATTTTGGTCCAATTTTATCATTGTTCTTCCTTAATTACTTGATTTAAGCGTTTCCTCTATCTTTGGTAAGCCGGTTATGCTCGAACTGTCGGTTATTAGTCTATTCTTCCGAACACGGCAAGCACCGCGAGCTGCATTGAGGTACGGTTTGCTTACGTTAATATGACCGCCGGTGAATATAGTATCCACCGGCGGTCAGTGTGATCCGATTGTCAGCGTGATTAGTAAACGA
>CAYLZA010000445.1:0-3636 GCA_964387575.1 uncultured Spirochaetales bacterium
CCGACTCAACGACCTGGTCAACCGTCCCGAGTCTGCTCTGTTCCCGATTCCTCGCCATCGTCAGATATTGTTCTTTTGCAATCTGATAGAGCTCGATATCCGGAAGGCTGACTTCCACGGGAACTATTTCGTTTATCACGATAGCGGGAAATGAAGATTCGAGTCGTTCTGTAAGAACCGCTCCGATTTCGGGGGAAACGACGGCAAGTTGGGACGAGAATGATTCGTCCCGGGCAAGGCGGTTGAGTTGTACCGATGCCTGTGTACCGAGGGCATTCCCTTGCTGCCTGTAGTGCTCTTCGAGAGCTTCGGGCAAAATGTGTTCCTCAGAAGCAAGACGCGGGAGTGCTCCCGGATTGAGTGTGTATGATATGCCGAGCTCGATCGAATACGAGAAGTTCGGAGCCGGATCGAGCATGGAGGCGTATAATTCGCCGCTCGGCAGTGTCCCGCTGTACTCGAATGTCTCGAACTGCGGCGTTATCTCGTAAACGTGCAATGTGAGGTTAGTCGGAATAAGACGTTCCCATCTCCACGTAAAGTTGCCCGGTTCAGTAACGTGTTCGTCCCATCCCTTGGTCTTGGTAAAGATAACGGCGTATTCATTCTCACCGAGCTGGATCTGTATCCACCCGAAAAAGAACGCGACTCCTGCTAAAACAACTATTATGAGTAAAAAAACCAGCAGCTTCTTCATCTCGACGTGAGTATATCATGAATTAACTACATGCGCGAGTTGTGACCACTCGGTAATAATCGCGTCGGGTTCCACTCCTTTACAATCCTCGCGCTCTTCCCGTAGACGAAGCGAACGTTTGTCGCCGGCAAAGAGAATTGCCCGGCAGCCGGCTCGTTTGGAAGTGGACACATCGTTGAGCATATCGTTCCCGACGTAGACGGTTTCCTCCGGGACAATACCGTACGATTCCGAAAGAAAATCGAGAACCGGAGCGAAAATCCGCGGCGACGGTTTTGCTTCCCGTAGTTGGTACGAGAACGCACAGAGCTCGGGATTGAAACCAAGTGCGGCGAGCGATTTTCCCACGTACGCATCAAAGAGAAACGGCGTGAAAAATTGAGCGTTGGAGACGATGCCGATTGGAAAACCCTTTGATGAAAGCCTCTCGATCGCCTCGGTCATTCCCGGCATCGGTGAAACGGGATTAACCCGCACTTCGTATTCAACCGACAGTTTGTACTTGAGTAGTCGGTCTTCGAAAACGGTCTCCGGTTTGACTGTCCTGCTTTCTCGAAGCGTGTCCGTAACCTTGTCCCAGATCTCTTCTATTCTGACTTCGGGATAGAGCGTCCCGCTCTTTATCAGTCGCTCATGTTCAACACGGATCCCTTCGTAAAACGCCCGTTCGGCGATCTGTGGCGCCCCCTCGGTATCCCTTTTTGCCGATGTGATAGTTTTGTCAACACTTCCACCTTTGCTGCGATTGACGATGCCTGCAGCCGTCAACGTCTGTTCGAACAGCTCAGTCTTCAACGCGTCGTTCGTTGTCCCGATATCTCCGGAAGCGGAAATGAAAAGTGTTCCGTATATATCAAACAGAACCGCACGTACACGGTCTATGCGGACGAGTTTCGACTCTATCGAAGTTGTTGCAGGTTCGAGATTCTTCAGGTGCGCTTTGAAGCATTTTGTTGTTATCGATTCAAGGGTCTGTGAGTCGATTTGTTCCATGTCAATCCGATTGTACTCGAAACTTTTCACGACTGCGAGTATGTTGATTGCGGGGTTCGAGGATTATACAATTGGGCGGTATGAGTCGAAAACGTCGAATATGGTTGCAGGTCGTGCTGACACGGCTGTGTGTCATGTTCTTTTCACTCAATATAATCGTGTTCGCCTTGTTTTTGATCGGCAATCTCCAGGAGTTCCTCGATTCCACCCAGTTGTTGCTGCTACGAATTGCCTCGATATCGTCGTTTTTATACGTTGTGTCCGGCGTATACAGCATGATTCTTGCAATTGTGCAGATTATTCGCGGAGGCTTCGTTCACGCTTTCAGATTCGTACTGAACCTGTTTGGTTTGATGATTTCGGGCGGAGTACTTTTTTTGTCGAATTTTCTGCAGTCCTGGATCGATCAGGTTCGGGTTTAGAGAATTGATGCCGACTATCAAAGCAACAGGGGGCATGGGTGATTCGTTCCGTACGAGGCGCAGTAAAAATAGAGCAGAATAATCCTGATTCGATTCGAACGGGTGTGACGACACTGATGCAACGTGTGCTCGAGGAAAACGGAATCGAGAAGGAAAACTTGATAAATATCATATTTTCGCAAACAGAGGATCTAACGGCGCTCAATCCTGCGTCTGCATTGAGAAGCGAAGGTTACGATGCGGTGCCGCTTTTTTGCACGCAGGAACCAAAATACGAGGAATCTATGCCCAGAGTGATACGGGTGCTCGTGACCTTTGAAACCGAATCAAGCATACCGGCTGTTCCAGTATATTTGAATGGGGCAGAGACGTTGCGATCGGATCTTTTTGATAGCTGAATTCGAGAAATCGCATGGAGCGAGCTGTCCCATTAAAGACCTCCATTGAAGTAACGCACATTCGAAAAGCAGGCCGTATAGTTTCGGAAATTCTGACTCGTCTCACTTCGTACATAGAACCTGACCGATCCACAAAGGAGATTGCCGACCAGGTTGAGGCACTGCTGTCCGGGTATGAGGCACGGTCGTCTATTCACGGCTATTGCGGATTTCCTGCCGTCGTGTGTACGTCGGTAAATCATGTAGCGGTTCACGGAATACCGGATGAAAACAAGCTCAAGAGAGGAGACATCATCACCGTCGATCTTACGGTCAACCTGAACGGTTGGCATGCCGATGCTGCCTGGAGCTATCTGGTGGGAAAAGGGTCGCCGGGTAGCCGACGTTTGATCCGAGCGTCCTGGGAGGCAACGCTCGCGGGAATCGCTGCGGCAAAAGCCGGCGGGCGATTCGGGGATATCGGACAAGCGGTTGAGCGTGTCGCAAAGCGATATGGCTGCAGCGTTCTCGACAGATTTGTCGGCCACGGGATAGGACGTGATATGCATGAAGAACCAATGGTCCTTCACACCGGTACAGAAGGGACGGGGACGCCGATCGTCCCGGGAATGGTGTTCACTGTCGAGCCCATTCTATCACTCGGTCGTCCGGAGGTTTTTGAGCTACCCGACGGATGGTCTATGGTTACCAGCGATCACTCACGTTGCGCTCAGTTCGAGCATACGTTGGCGATATTCGGCAACCGCACCGAAGTGCTGACTTGGAATCCCGAGCGCGGTCTGCTGGGGACCGAGCTCACGCCGTTTCCATAGAGGTTCTGTGTGTGGGGCGGCCGGCTGGAGGAGCGTGGGGCTTCCCCGCAGGATAGATGGTGTTGCGTGACATGGTGGTCGATGAAGAGGCTTGCTGCATGCCGAAAATCAATCACGATTGACGAAACGGTCTTTTCGACTGTAGTATTCTTCGGTCCGGCACCATCCGTGCCGGAAATGCCACCTTAGCTCAGCTGGCCAGAGCACGTGACTTGTAATCTCGGGGTCTCCGGTTCGAATCCGGAGGGTGGCTACACAGACGGATTTCGCCGAATCGTAAAGCTCGGTAGAGAAAGCACTTATGATTTCCCGAA
>CAYLZA010000446.1:0-3636 GCA_964387575.1 uncultured Spirochaetales bacterium
ATTTCATAGAAATCTCCGAGACGGAAAAAGAGGATGGCGTCGGCATGTCGGCGTTTGATGCGTTTGTACTGGCGCATCATCGGCGTCGCTTCACTCATGCGCAGATACTATCGAGCAATCTGCCTGAGCCTCGCGATCACCTTGTCGGTAATATCGATTTCCTTGCTGTACCAGAGAATGCTCTTGTCGCTCAGGTCGAAAGCCATCGAGTACCCGTTGTCGACCGTGACGAACTCAATAGCTTTGAGGATATCGTCGACGATTCCCTCGCCTTCCCGGATTTCTTCCCACGCCGAATTGATACGCTCGGTCATGATTCGATAATAGGTTTTCTTGTCTTCCTGCCTGTCGGCTTTCCGGTTTTTGAGTTTTTCGACTTCGAGCTCGTTTTCTTCCTCTCTGGCTTCGAGAATCTCCATTTCGAGCTCGTTTATCTGCTCATCATACTCAGCCATCCGTGCCTCGAGCTGTTCCTGCATACGGGTGAGACTGCGGAACACCTGAGAATCGCGTGGAAAGTTTTCGATGACCCTCCGGATATCGACAACGCAGATCTTTGACAGCGGCTCGGCAACGAGAGCACCCGTACACACAACGATCAGAATTGCGGTCGCGATGAAAACACGTCGAGTATATAGATTCATTGTACCCCTCCGCTAAAACAGGTCGGTAGTAAAGGAGATGACGAAATCAAGTCCGGATTGCGAATTGTCATCGTTCGAGAGCACGGTACCGCCCTGCCATTCGATGACACCGCTCGAGTCGAACTTGAATCGTTTTGCCAGATAGAGACCGATCGGAAGCCCGGGAATTGTCAACCGGGCACCACCACCGAACCCGAACCGGTAGTCTTCTATTCCCATCGAGATGAAGTCTTCGGTTTCCGACCAGAAGCCGACACCGTCGAAGAAAAAGTCCCACCATACGGTCTGCTCGACGATCGGTATTCGCAGCTCGAGCCAGTTGTTCCAGAGAGCACGACCGTTGAAGGTGCGTGGCCACCCCCGGGCGGTGGTCATTCCGTCGATATAGAGCAGATCGTTCGTCGATGCGCTGTAATCTCCGATAAACGGATTGAGCACGAACGAAAGCGATGTGCTTCCGGCGAGAACACCCTTGAGGTTCCAGTTTTCAAATACCGGTACGTCGAATAGCGTGATGTACCCTTGAGCTTTCGTGTCGGTTTTTACGTAATCCCTGCTGGAAGGCAGAAAACCGCCTGCAAATGTGACGCCCTGTCTGAGATAGTATCCTTCGGTCGGGTTATACGAGAGATTGCGCGTATCCCACGTCGCATTGAGAAGCCACTTTGTTATCGGTCGGAGCGTCCGGTAATTGTTGCGGGTTTCCGCGTCGAACGGTCTCTCCGAGCCTCTGTCGTAGTCGACGTAAGAGAGCGTGGTACTCAGCCGGGTGCTCGTTCCGAGACGACCCTGGGGAAACCTGAAGGTATAACCGGTACTGACACCGAGCGACACATCGTACGAGTCGTAATCCATCAGATAGGAGGAATCGATCGATCCCGAATCCTGTGAGACCGCGTACTCGTAATCGGTTACTACCTGATCGTTTTCGAGATAGTCGGAGAGCTCCGCTTCCGTGTCGTCGTAGGGCTGCCCGGCCTTGTTGCTGTCGGGCGCGTCCTCGGACCAGACATAGCTCCCGTCGTACGGATCGGGGACGGCATTGGGGTCATCCGCGGAAAACACCGGGGCGAGAAAATCCTGCGGTTCACCGGTGGTGAGTGAGTGTTCCGCGGACAGATCGATCCCCGCCGACCAGCGTCTTCCGAAGAGCCAGTTTTCGCGGAAGCTGAAGGTCAGGCTCTGGGTAAACGAGGAGACCTCGGTGCCGATGCTGAACTCCTGCCCCATGCCGCGGAAATTGTTGTCGGTCCATTTAAAGAAACCGATAATCGGGAAATCGGCGGTGGCGCCCGAAAAAGTGAGCCCGAAGTTAATGTCGGTGGTTCTCCCCTCTTCGAGATTGAGAATGACGTCTACCAACCCGTCGGCGCTTCCGATGACCACGTTCGGTTCGACGGTGGAGAAATACTGCAGGTTCGACAGATTCTGATTTGCCTGCCGTATATGCTGGGCGCTGAAAATATCTCCTACTTCGAACGGAAGCTCCCGTTTGATGACGTAGTCTTCGGTCTTTTCGTTTCCCTGGAGAATGATATTTTCGATATGGGCGCGTCCCCGTTCGACGATCTTTACCTCGTAGGAAATCGTCCGGTTCTCCTCGTCCCGGATCTCTTCCCGGGTGATGCTGTTGAAGATATAACCGTTACTCGAATAGATATCGCTGACGCGGGCAAAGTCCGCTTCGAGCTTGGTCTTCGAGAGACCCTTTTCTTCGATCTGCCGGACCGCCTCCTGGAGCCGTTCATCGGAATAAAGCTCGTTTCCTTCGAAGGTCATCCCGCCGTAGGTATACTGTTTGCCTTCCTCGATATAGAACGTGAGAAAGAGATTATTCTGATCTTCCGCCTCCTCTACTTCCCGGTCTACATTTACGACTTCCGCATCCACATAGCCGCGATCCCAGTAATACTCCTCGATCGCCTGGATGTCTTCGGCGATTTTCGATTCCTGGAACGCGCCTGAGGCGAAAAGCGATTGCTCCTTGGTGCTCAGCAATCGTTTGAGCGTGCTGTCGGACGCGAAGTTGTTTCCCGAGAACAGGATCTCTTTGACCTTTGTCCGGGCACCTTCATCAATCGAAAACACCACATTCGAACGCTTTTCGGAGACTTCCTCGATTTCTCCTTCCACCTCTACATTCGGAAATCCTTTTTCGAGGTAGAGGCTGCGTATCGACTCCACGTCCGCCTGTACCTTCGATTTGGTTACCATATCGCCTTCTTTGAGCAGAATCTCATCGAGGAGATCCGTATCGCGAACGAATCTGTTGCCTTCGATCTCTATCGAATCGACGAGTGGTCGTTCAATGACCGAAAAAACGATAACAACTTCATTTCGTTCGGGAGTTGCCGGTTCGGCCTCGGCCGAAAACGACTCGAAGTAGTCGAGAGCGTAGAGTTTGCTCTGTAAATCGTAGAAGAGCGAGTTTTCGAACTTTTCTCCGATGAACGGCTCGATTACACCTGAAAGATCGTTCCGGGAAACATTCTCCAATCCCTCAAACCGAATATCGGATATCGGTTTGCCTACATACCATGTGTCCTGCTCCTGCGCGAAGGTCGGCAGGACGGTAAGACAGAGTATGAGTGCACTCAATAAGGCACGGCGCATAGACACCCCTTAATAATCAAGATCCCAGGAAATACCGATGCTCGTATTCGTGACGCTATAGAGCGGATTTGAGAAATCCGGGAGCATTGAGAGTTCGAGGAGAAACAAGGGCGTTCTCCATTCCAATCGAATCTCCGACTCGATATTAAGCTCATCACTTGCACCGATACCGGACAGCAGTACATCCTGTGTTCGCAGACGAAACATCGCCTCGACGAACATATCATTTAAAAAGTACTTTCCCAAAAACAACGTTGTGTTGTCAAGGTACGTGCCGAGGGTCGGTGCCGGATCGTATCCGGGCGATGTATCCGGGAGAACATTCTCGTTGATGATGTTTTGCAGGATTTGCGTCCGGAGCGAGAACAGATCGAGCCGC
>CAYLZA010000447.1:0-3631 GCA_964387575.1 uncultured Spirochaetales bacterium
AGTAGCAGGCGGTCAGGCGTATATCGATATGCTCAACGAGGAGTCTGATAAACCATCATCCGGCGGAGAAGACCAAACGGTCGTGAAAGATGAAGGATCGGGTTCTTCATCAGGATCGGGAAAATCAAGCGGAAGTAAATCTTCCGGAAGAAAAAAGTCATCCAGGAAGAAGCGAGATAGCGATTCCGGATTGAAATCCCTCTGATAGTAACGACATGCCCCCAAACGGGGGCATGTTTTTTTCGAATGGTAGAACGACAGAGGGCTTGCACACCCACGTTAATACACACATACGATGCGGCCCGGCAGTTGGAAAAGGAGGAGGTCTTATGCCTGAAATGAATAATGAGTACGAGAGATTCTTCGATAGGGAAGGATTCAATAAGTCGCTGAATGACTTCGAGGATGAAATTAACTTAGCGGATATTCTCAACGCCCTGATTTCAGAAAAAGAAGTGACACAGGAGCAACTCAGCCCGATCCTCTACGCTCTGCTCGTCGATAAGTACGGCTACATGACGGACTCTTACAACATGGAGTCAACGCTCGAGGATTTCGAGCATATACAGGAACAAACCGAGCAGTGGAAAGCCGTTGATATCGTTCTTGCCTATCACCACCCCGAGCTTGGATTCACCGTCATTAATCCGAAGAACAAGGCTCATTGGGGGCTCGCGCAGAATATGCGAAAGAACGAGCTCGTGTCGATCTACGCCGGTATGTTTGATCAGGAAACCGACGAAAAAATCGCCTCCAAGGCGATTGAAACATGCATACGATTTTTGCAGGGTAAAAAAACCAAGTCGCCTCAGATGCTGCTCAAAGGAGACTTCACCTTTAAACCATTTGAGCTTGAAGGTGGAGAAGAGGAGGAAGAGCAGGCGGAGCGACGCGCTCCCGCTTCTCGTCCGCGGTCGAGAAGAGAACCGGTTCGTGCCACGGCCACAGGAAGCTCGTATGAGTCTACGGAAACTGAAGAGGAGGAAGCCGTCGAAGGCGAGAATGAGTCGGACCACGTGCAGGGTGCAGACGTCTCTGCGGAGCCCGATCTTTCCGGAGGACGCCGGATGACACCGATGTATTCGGTCCCGGTCACAAACGAGCTTTTTCACAATGGCAATGTCGAAGCCTGGAAAAAGATCATTCAGAGCTATCAGGCAAAGTATGAAGGTTGCCAGGTTCTCGTTTTTTACGAAGGGGAGCGGATTCACGACATCAATACACTTTTCAAATGGGGAAAGGTAAAACACGGAAGTACGATTCTGTTCGCGGTCGTCGGCGAGCAGATCAAGGACGTCGCAAAGCTGCAGCGCTATCTTCGTCAGGGTGCGAGCTCGATGTTCGAGGCCTTTCTCCGTGTTCCGGTAAACACGGTGCTTAATCTCTTCTAGATCGAAATGAAGTGTTGTGATGGCGATAAGTTTGACGTCGATACGAGGTAATAGAACATGAAAGAGAATATTCACGTTTTCAGCAGAAGTGAGCATACCGAAGACCAATCCGTGCTCGACAAAATCGGAGTGCGCGGAAAGGAATACGAGGAGTTTGCCGCGTTGGATCTTCCGATTCTGCCCGGTTTTATCATCGACGCCGACGCGGCATCATATCTCGAAGATAAGGAGCTCAAGCCATATCTGGAGGAAAATTTCGACGAGCTCGAAAAAGATGTCGGAAAAGTATTCGGGAACACCTCGAATCCGATGCTCGTAAAGATCGTCGTTAGTCCGAACCTGGCTATTGTGAGCTATCCGACCTTGCACAACTACGGACTCACCGAAGATACGATAGCTGGATTTACCAACTATGTAGGTGAAGGCTTTGGTTATCATGAAATCCTCTTTCTCATCAAGGGAAATCTCGAGGTGGAGGAACGTATTGCGGAGTTGGAGGAGCGTGAAGCGGATCGAAACAAGCTCAAGAAGACGCTTGAAACGATATCCAAAGAACTCGACACCGATATGAGCGCTTCACAATATGCGAAGGCCGTCGAGAAGTACAAACAATATCTCGATCCGGATTTTTTCAAGGACTCGTATACACAGCTCGAAGTTGCGCTCAAACGTATCAGCCGGCTGCTGAAACTCGACGAAATGAACGACGAGGACGCCGCGCTTATCGTCCAGCCGATGGTATATGGTAACTACGGCAAGGAGTCTGCTTTCGGTGGTTTTTACACCCGAAACGCAGTAACCGGTGAAGACAAGCTCGACGGCTTCTTCTATCAAAACGAGTTTAATGAAATAGGAGCTACAGGTCAGGATATCAATAAGATTGATAAGAGCTATCTTACGGCGCTCAAAAAGACCGCGAGGATTGTAGAGGATCATTTCAAGGAAATCCGATCGATTCGCTTTACCATAGAAAACAGGAAGGTATGGCTGCTCGATCAACGTCCGGTGATAACAAAGTCGACACAGGCCGATATCAGAACCCTGCTCGACCTCAACAAACGAAATATAGTCGACGAAGAATACATGATTCAGGCGATAAAGCCGAATCAGCTGAACGAAATCCTCCATCCGATTATCGATCAGAGCTCGGTCAAGGGCATGAAATCGACCACCGGCGGAATTACCGGTGCGCCCGGTGCCGCAATCGGTCGCATTTTTTTCAGCACCGACGCTTTGCTCGAAGCGAATAAAAACGCACAGCAACAGGGCGAAGATACCAGATGTATCCTGTGCATGCCCGCCACATATGCGGACGATGTAAAAGCAATCGAAGTAGCAACGGGTGTGCTTTCCTCCGAAGGAGGGTATTCGGCGCACGCTTCGGTAGTTGCCCGGCAATACGGAAAAATCTCACTGGTACGACAGGATCTGAAGATCAGCGGTAACAAAGCGACACTCGAGGGCACAACGATCAAGGAAGGCGATCAAATCTCGATGAGCGTTCCGCAGTACGGTGAACCGACGATCTATTACGGAGTAGCGAAGCTCATCGAGCCGGATCCGAAAACCTCGGGTCTTCTCGATTTTGTCGATGTCGTCAAAAATTTCATAACTGATTTCCACGTACGGACGAACGCAGACAACGCTCCGAGCGCAGAGCTCTCGGTCAAGTTCGGGGCTGAGGGAATCGGTCTGTGCCGCACGGAGCATATGTTCTTCGCGGAAAAACGGATCAACGTGTTCAGGGAGATGGTAATCTCGAACACCCAGGATAAACGCAAAAAGGTTCTTGCGAAGCTGAAAAAAATGCAGCGAAAGGACTTTTACGATATTTTCAAGGCTATGAACGGCAGACCGGTAACGATTCGTCTGCTCGATGCGCCGCTCCACGAGTTTCTTCCGCATAACAAGGAAGAGATGTCGGCTTTTATGAAATATCTCAACGGAGGAAAGAAAAAGCCGCAATACAACCAGCGCGAAATACAGAGTATTTGCGACAATCTCAGGGAGTTCAATCCGATGCTCGGTCATCGGGGATGCCGGATAGCCGTTTCGTATCCTGAAATCTACGAAATGCAGATTGAGTCGATTTTTGAAGCCGCCTATGATCTGCAGGGCGAAGGTATTGAATCCGAGCCTGAGATAATGATCCCTTTGATAATGAATTCCGACGAGCTCAAGTTGATTGTATTCGGAAAAAAGATCGAGGGAGCGTCCTACAGAGGACTCATCGAAATTGA
>CAYLZA010000448.1:0-3631 GCA_964387575.1 uncultured Spirochaetales bacterium
GCAAAATACGCTGAATATCTCCGGTCCCATATTCGGCCACGCTATCGGAACCGCATCACCGAAATACTCCCAGTTGCCGAGCTCGACGGCGCTTTTCTCCGCTCGATAATCCACATCGAGCCATCGATCCTTCAGGTTCGTATAGCTTCGTTCGGGAAACATTCGTGGTTGTGGAACGGGGAAACGAAATCCTGCGATCGGCCGATCGACGACATCACGATTCCAGAACGCTTCGTGACGTGCGAGAATTTTATGGAATTCGTGTATGGTTGTAAGCTCAATCACACGCGCCCCGGTAACACATCGGATATTACAGGAGCTCTGCGGCGAGCTCGGCCAACCGGCTTCGCTCGGATTTCTCGAGGACCATATGACCGAATACGGTTTGATCCTTGAAAATCTCGACGAGATAGGTCAGCCCGTTCGAGTTGGAGTCGAGATAGGGACTGTCTATTTGATACGGATCGCCGGTTAAAACGACCTTGGTGTTTTCACCGGCTCTCGACACAATCGTTTTTATCTCGTGAGGTGAGAGGTTCTGCGCTTCATCGATAATAATAAATTGATTAGGAAGCGACCTTCCGCGAATATATGTGAGCGCCTCGACTTCTATCAGGTTATTATTAAGGAGAAAATCGGCGCTTTTTACTTTTTCTTTTTTGTGAGACGAGAGAATCAAATCGAGATTATCAAACAACGGTTGCATCCAGTGCGCAAGCTTTTCGTCCTTACCGCCGGGAAGATACCCGATATCCTTTCCAAACGGTACAACCGGGCGCGTTACCAGTACCCGATCATAGCGTTTGTCGGTAATTACCTTCTTCAATCCCGCCGAGATCGCCAGCAACGTCTTTCCCGTTCCTGCCTTTCCGACGAGCGTAACGAGCTTCATTTCATCATCGAGCAGCAGATTAAACGCCGCCTTTTGCTGTACATTCAGCGGCAAAATCCCGAAGACGGGTTCAATCGGTTCGATCGAGAGAGTGAGCATCCCCGATCCCTGGCCGTTTCTCGCAATCAGTGTATTGTCTACGCCGGGCACCGAGAAAAAAACGAATTCGTTCGGGTGCAACGTCTCCTTCCACTGCACAGGCTGCTCGTTCAATAGCTCCTCGGCGGTCTCAGCACTCGCATCCGCAACTCGATATCCTTGATACAGGTTATTGATATCGACTTTCTGCTTTTCATAGTCGACGGCTTTTATTCCCATCGCCGCCGCTTTTACTCGCGCATTGATATCTTTCGATACAAAAAACACTTTACGCCCGTTTTTCTGCAGCGACAACGCAGTCAATAGAATCTTATTATCCGGTTCCTCGATTCGGATATCCGACGGCATCTCATTAGGACTCGTCGAAAGGATCCGGAGTATCGAACCGTTTTCCATCCGTACCCCTTCATAGGGGTTCCCGGTGCGTACGGTCTCATCGAGAAACCTGATCGCCGCCCGTGCATTTCTCCCGCGCTCATCGCTGTAGGTTTTGAGCTTGTCCAGCTCTTCGAGCACCCACACCGGGATGACCACTTCGTTATTTCTGAACGAGAGTACGGCATCGGGTTTGTGAATCAGAACATTCGTATCGATTACAAACGTTTTAAGCGGGTCTTTCTCACTGCGGCTCATTGAGCCTCTCCTGTATCAGCGTATCGTAAGTGTCTCAAGGCTCTTTTCGATGCTGTCCTTATACTTTGAATAAAGCGAATGTTTTCCGGCGACCTCGACGATGCAGATGGTTCGGTCGGCAGGGACAATGGCGGTGAGGTATATATAATCCTCCCCTCCGAGCGGTGCCCCCCATTCAAAGATAATCCCCTCCCGGTCGCCGGCTTCGAAGAATGCCGGACCGCCGAGCGGTGTGTACCCTTCGCGTTGCAGATGGTTTTGAAGAGCGGCTGACCAGAATTCCAGATCCTGCTTCGGCTCATTCTTCTCGAACCGAAGCCTCATCTTCAATCCCTCCGGGCTAATCGCCCTGAATGCATCGGAGTCTCTGATGACGGCAAACTCATCAGGCGCCTCCATGTCGTAGGTGGTGCATGACAGCAACGTGAATATAACCAATGCAGCGAAAACGGCCGACACCGATACGAAACGTACAATACGGTTCACAACTCTTCTCCGACAAACCGATAAAAATCCATCGTGTTGATCCAGTCAAACGACGAAGGAAGATTCTCAGGTATCGATTGCGATCTGAATCCCAAATCGACCGTGACCAACGGAAACGACAACTCAGTGCGGAGCTTTCGAAGACGACCGGTCATATTTTCTATTTCCGACATCAGTTTGTTGATTTCCTTTTCGATGGCAAGCGTACCTTCCACATCCGCTTTGTCGAGAAGCTCGAGGTTTCGATCGAGTATCTCCTTCCGCGCCGACAATCCCGCTTCCAATGTGGCGAGCTCTTCCCGAACACTCCGGCTCTCCTGGATATAGCGTACGATCCGCTCCGATCGGTCTTCGAGCGCACCGCGAATCTCTTCGATCCGTTGCATCGGCACCCGTGCGACAAACCGTTTGTTCGACAGATACAGCACAAAACCGCCGATCTCCTCGCTCCACGACTCGAGGTGCTCTCCCGCCGAATCCGCATCGTTAACGAGTATCTCCGCTTCAACCGAGTACACGAGATTCTCCTGCCCGACGAGCATGACGGCCGGCAAAACCAGAATGAGCAGAATAATAAACCATTTCTGAGTCGATCTGATCATCGTATCTTCACCGTTTCAATAATCGTATCGAGCTCCTCACTGATACCCTCGAAAGCATTTTCACTCGGAGCAAAGATCTCGAGGACATATATACGGCGTTCGCGCGCGACTACCCCGACGAGGTACACAAACGGGTTTCTGTCCTTGCTGATAAACCTCACCGCCTCAACGCTCTCATCCGGCGTAGCCGTGTCGAAGGACATCCGTGTGGCACGTCGATAAAACGGCGACAAATGATACTCCAACGCCTCCGCCCAGAATCGTGAATCGCCGGTCGGCCGGTTGTCGGTTGCCGCCAAACGAATCCGAGCTCCCTCGGCGCTTTCTGCTCGAAAGTAATTCTTCTCCGAAAAAACCGCGAATCGATCACCCGTGTCTATCGAAATACCGGCAGGAAGCTCTCGGAGACTCGCGTAAAGCGGATCGAGTCCGGCTATCCAGCCAAACGGTATATCGTCTTTCGAAACCTCGGTTACCGGGAGACGCGGCTGTATTTCCACCTCGATCCGGGAATAGCTGATGATCGAGTCGAGGCTGCGGATCGTCGCTTCGAGCCGCTCGATTTGCTCGGTAAGCCGTCGTATTTCCCTCAAGACGGCAACCCGTTCTTCCACATCCTCCGTTTTTTCGAGAAGAGCGTACAACCGCTCCCTGGTTTGACGGGCGATTCCCAATCTACCTTCGATATCGCTGTAGTACTCGGTTACGTCGAAGGTTTCGACACTTTTGAAATCAACTTCGCCGAATGTGAGAACCTGCTCGAAAATCCGATCGAACTCGGCCGCGGGAACGCGAATGCTGACGCTACGCTCGCGGACCCACTCGATATACCCTCCCGCTTCGACGGCCAGATCGGTAATCGATGTTTTGGTCTCGGAAACGTCGTCTACGATGAGCCGAATATTCCCCGAATAGACCC
>CAYLZA010000449.1:0-3616 GCA_964387575.1 uncultured Spirochaetales bacterium
ACCGATCGACCAGCAGGATCCCTTCGACAAGCGTTCCCAGATGCGATTCGATCACGTCGGTCGAACGGGTGGGGTCTATCACGTACACCACGCTCTGCTGTGAAGCGAAGACCCACAAATACCAGTTGAACGTCGACTTGCTTTTGGTGGTCTCAAAGACGTTCCACCTCGTCTCGTCGGCTTGCCACCACGATGCCTGTCTGCTGCGTTGCTCCAGCGCTTCGTAGATCGGCTCGAACAAGGGCGCGAGGCGCTTCAGTCCGCCTGTGATGCTTCCCTTGGGAATCGACAGCCCGTGCAGCGCCAGGTTCTTCAAAATCCGCTCCACGGGTATCTGGAGTCGGTACTTGCGGATGATGATATGAATCCACACCGAAGCGCCGTAACGACTGTGGGGAATCAGTTTCGTCGGTCCCGGCGCAGTAATGATCCCTTTGGTTCCCGGACATCGGCAGCCGCGTTTGTACTTCTTGCGCCGTATCTTCCGCTGATACCCGCGCACCTCCTGCGTCTCGATCAGCGTCGAGTCCTCGCTGTCAGGCATCTCAATCAGCGGCAACCCGCAGCTGGGGCAGAACAGCTCGCTGTCGGCAAGCTCGTAGACTTCCTCGTACTCCGGAAGGTGCGTCTGATCGCGCGGCTTGGGGATCGGTCTGCCCGGCTGTTGCCCCCGTTTTCGCTTCGCCGACGCGCTTTCTTGTTCGCTTCTCTCAACCTTGTTCTTCGACCGCTCGTTCTTCTTGCCGTACAGCTGACGGTTTAAATACTTGATCCGCGCTTCCTTGTCCTCAAGCGCCTTCTTCAGCGCCTCCTCGCGCTCCACCGCATCGTGGTGACGGCTCTTCCAATAGGCGATATCCGTTTTCAGCGCGTTATTCTCTCGGCGCAGCTGTTCGTTTTCTTCCCGAAGCGCTGAGGCCAATCTGTCGACCGTTGCGGTGACCATGAGAAGAAGATAACAGAGGCTCGAAAAAAAGTCCAGCGGTATGGGGAATTCGAACGTTTACTTGCTCAAGGGTCTAATTCCTTACAGGTAATAAAGTTACGAAATATGTCAATAAGGCGTTTAACGGAAAAATCGGCTTACTGGTATACAAAAAGGCAACATTTGAAGAAAGCGCCGAATCCGGGGTACAATCGGTCGGTATCGGAAAAAAAGCGGCGGGGAACGTTCACGCAAAACGAAATTCGGGCGATATTCGCTGAAAACGCGGGGATCTTCTCCACGCCATCGCTGTATGCCGCGTTTCTCCTGGCTCCGCGCATGTGGGCATGCGCCGCGGGGAGATCATGGCGTTGCGTTGGGAGCAGATCGATCTCGATTTTCGGATGATCCATGTCGATCGCGCCTGGACGAGCACCGCGGGTGAATCAGGCGATGTGAAATGGCATAAATCGCGTACATCACCGCAACCTGGTACCGCTCTGCTTCCGGCATACGCTCAACACGCTGGTACGCGACGCTGGATATGACGCCGGCAAGTTCCGTAAATCGATGGGATGTGAAGACGAGTCGACCCAGGAGGAATATTCCGGCCGGCGGACAATGGATTTCAACGGATTGCGCGAAGTGATTGAGAAAGAACTTGGATCAAATTTCGTTTGCTGTACCAACAAACCTGTATTATACTCTGTCATTACGCATCAAGGAGTGGAATCAGGTGTCGGATACTGAAGCAGTGATTCTCGGGCTGTTTTGTGCAGATCGTGTAATCAAGGAACAGAACGGAAAGACCGGGATCATAGGTATATTTGACAGATTTAACATACGAGACTTTGCTAAACCGGTCCCCCCTTTCTATATCTACATATCGTTAAAAAACCTGGAAGGGAAGAAGGAATTCGCCGTAAATCTGGTGAGTGACGATTTAAATGTTGTCCCTTTATCGATTGGAGGCGAGTTCAATTCTCCAAGTCCAGAAAACGTAGTTGAGCTGGTAATCCCCGTATCAGGCGTTCTATTCAAAAAACAGGGAAAATATACTTTATCGGTATCGATCGGGAGTTTTACCGTTGGATCGCGAACAATAACGGTGGATAGTGCAAAACCCGAAACAGATAAGAAGGAGTAAATCATGTCTGACGCGTTGGCATTAGAAGTGAAAGGAGCTACCGTGTTCGAGGATATTACGGATCAAACCGAAGAGGACAGTTTCCCGACAACGCAATTGAAGATTGAAGATGCAGATAATTTCGAAGTTTTAACCGAAGATACTCTATCCGAGTCGCCACAGTGGAATGAATTTGTGATTCTTAATGCGGAGACGCTGGATGCAATAGAGAGTGCAAACGAGCTACACGACGTAGTCTTTTTCTCATCTTCGCAGGAATTGTTGGACGAGCTCTATTCTGATGATTAATGAGGGATGTTGGCCGGACCGGCAGGTTCAAATCGGATTTTAAGAAAGTAAAACACGGCGATTTCGATCACGAGCGATTCAAGTATGCTGTTGAGTGTTTAGCGAAAGGGAAGCCATTACCGGAAGACTATAGGGATCATCCTCTGCGCGGCAATCTCAAAGACTACAGAGAATGCCATATCATGCCTGATATGTTATTGATCTACAAGATTGATTCGGAATACCAGCGGGTAATTTTGACAAGAATAGGGAACCATTCAAACCTTTTCGAATAAAACGACAATGATGTGCCGTTAGGATTCATCTTTCTTCCTGATATTCCCTTTTCCCGTCGCCTCGTATTCCTGCTCGAGGTAGTCCAGATATCGATTGATTGAATCGTTCCGCATATAGCCTTTTTCGGGGCGATATCACCGCGGATGTGACATAAAGAAAACATCTATGGATACATTTCGACGGACCAATGTAGCGACATTTCGCAATACGCTGTTGCGCCACCACCACTTCAACCATCGGTTTTCGTACAATCCAGGATGTAGAAATAGCGATAATTGTATCAAATGTCTTTGATATATAATCACCCAAACGAGAGGAATAAAAATGTTAGCGAATGAGATCCGGATACTATCGGACGACCAGCTGCGACGTGTACACGATGCCGCATTGGAAGTGCTCGAAAAATGTGGTTTTCGGGTGGAAGAGGCGAACCTCAGAAAAGAGCTTCTTTCCCGGGGCGCAAACGAAAAGACCGCCGAGTGTTTGACGATCCCGCGCGAGCTCGTGACCGAGTGCATCGAAGAGGCGGATACGAGTCCGTTTGTCCACTGTGTGAACGGGAAGTACTCCCCCAAAGTCGCGGCGACCGTTACTACGGATCGCTGGTTACCGATCCGTATATCGTCGATTACCGGGAGGGGGTACGCAGACCTCGGCTCGATGATATCGCTCGTCACGCCCGGCTCGGTGATGCGCTTCGACTCATCGATAGCATTCACCTTATGGACGATACTATTCCCGGTTTGGATTCGAAGACCTCCGTGCTCACGTGTTTAGAGACATTCGTCTCCAACACGACCACCGCATATCACTGCGCACCCGGTTCCATACAGGCGACGAGGTACTGGATCGATATTGCCACGATCATGACCGGCGGCGATTTGAAAGAGAATCCCATCCTCTGCGCGTATGTTCCCAGCGTTAGTTCGCTCGTGCTTACCGAATTCAATACGAGGCAGCTCAGACTGTTTCTCGAAGCC